>NZ_JAAHHZ010000382.1:0-4563 GCF_010672005.1 Moorena sp. SIO4A5
GACTTCTAGTTTACCATGTCTTGCTTAAATTATAGCAGCCTTAAAATTTAGCAAGTCCGGTAAATTTTATCAACTAATTACTATATTACAGGGCTATTGATTTATTGTCAAAGGTTAGCCCGCTGATGATGCTGCCATAGTTAAGGCTGCTGTGAGAATTTTTCTTCCCTGTGCCCTATTCCCTATTCCCTATTCCCTATTCCCTATTCCCTATTCCCTATTCCCTATTCCCTGTTCCCTGTTGCCTTTGCGATAGTATGCCTCCCTAGAGAAAAGAGAAAAACTAACCATGCTGAACAAACCTAAATTTAAACCTTGCTTTCATATCGAAGATGTGGAATCGGTTGGTGTCTTTCTGCTGTCCGAGTCAGAGTATTTTGTTCTCAATGGTGATCTTTATGAACAATTAGCTCCTTTAATTGATGGCGAGCATTCCGTGGAAGACATGGTTAACCTGCTGCAAGGCCAAGCCTCCACGGCTGAGATTTACTATGCTTTGATGCTGATGGAAAAGAAAGGCTATATCGTAGAAAACGATAACCCGATGGCCTCAGATATGCCATCAGAGGTAGCAGCTTTCTGGAATTTTCTGAATGTTGATCACACGACAGCCACCAGCCGCTTGCAATCTACTAAGGTTTCAGTAACTTCCTTTGGCACAGTTCCAACCCAACCCTTGATCGCGATCCTGGAATCACTCAATATTCAGATGGCTGAGGAGGGAGACATTGCTGTTGTATTAACCGATGACTATCTCCAAGTCGGTCTTGATGAGTTCAATCAAAAGGCTTTACAGTCCCAGCGTCCGTGGATGCTGGTCAAGCCAGTGGGCAAAATGATTTGGATTGGTCCGATTTTCGATCCTGGAAAAACTGGGTGTTGGGAATGTCTAGCCCAACGGCTGCGAGCCAATCGCCCCGTGGAAGATTTTCTGCGCAAACATCGCCAACCTAATAGTATATCGACGGCTTTCCCAACTTCTCGCTCTTTACTACCGTCTACTCTAGACACTGGACTGAATCTAGCGGCTACTGAAATCGCCAAATGGATTGTTCAGGGAGACCATCCATCCCTCAAAGGGACTCTGCTCACCTTTGACACCATATCCTTACAAACCAAAAATCACACTCTGGTCAAGCGTCCTCAATGTCCTGCTTGTGGCAATTCAGACTATCTAGGAAATAGAGACCCCTTGCCAGTTTTATTAGAAAGCCGGAAGAAAACCTTTACAGCTGATGGTGGACACCGTTGTGTTTCACCAGAAAAAACCCTTAAGCAATACGAACACCACATTAGTCCGATAATCGGAGCAGTTAGAGGAATTAGTAAAGTTTCTAAGTTAAAAAGCGATTTGACCCCTACCTATATAGCTGGACATAATTTTGCCAGCATGTTCGATAGTTTATACTTCTTGCGGAAACACTTGCGTGGCAGAAGTGCTGGCAAAGGACAGACTGACGCTCAGGCAAAAGCCAGCGCCCTTGGGGAAGCGATTGAGAGATATTCTGGTGTGTTTCAGGGAGACGAAATTCGACGCAAAGGTAGCTACAAGAGTATGGCGGATGTGGCTATTCACCCCAATGCTTGTATGCTGTTTAGCGATCGCCAATACCAAACCCGCCAGGACTGGAATCAAAGCTGTCCGAGCTTTTTTCAAAAGGTTCCAGAACCCTTTGATCCCGAACGAGAGATTGAGTGGACACCGATTTGGTCTTTGACTGACAAAACATTTAAGTATTTACCCACAGCTTACTGCTATTACGGCTACCCAAAACCCTCTAAACCAGATTGTTGGGCAGACTCCAATGGTACTGCTGCTGGCAACACCAAAGAAGAAGCAATCCTACAAGGATTCATGGAGTTGGTAGAGCGAGATAGTGTAGCGCTGTGGTGGTATAACCGCCTCAAACGACCAGCTGTGGATTTAGACAGTTTTAACCAACCCTATTTTACAGCTCTTAAGGAGTATTACCATTCCCTCAACCGTGAACTTTGGGTACTCGATCTCACTAGCGATTTAGGGATTCCGGCCTTTGCTGCTCTTTCCAGGAGGATTGATCAACCTGTGGAAGATATCATTTTTGCTTTCGGTGCTCATTTCGACCCCAAAATTGGGATTATGCGATCGCTAACGGAATTAAACCAGATGCTTCCAGCGGTTATATCCATAGCTCCCGATGGCAGCACCAAATACAACTACTCCGATGAGTTAGCTATAGACTGGTGGCGAATGGCTACCTTAGAGAATCAGCCGTATCTGATACCGGATGAAAACACTACTCCAAAACTCTACAGCGATTATTCTCAACTGAGCAGCGATGATCTGCGAGACGATGTTCAAACCTGTGTAGACATTGCTGCCAAGCAAAGTATGGAAACCCTGGTTCTAGATCAAACCCGTCCCGATATTGGACTCAATGTTGTCAAAGTGATTGTCCCTGGTCTGCGACACTTTTGGAAACGGTGGGCTCCCGGAAGACTTTATGATGTGCCAGTACAGATGGGTCAGTTACCACAATCCCTCAACGAAAACCAACTCAACCCATTTCCGATTTTCTTCTGATCAGCAACAAGTTTCCCAACATCTAACCTTTTTGAATTAAGAATTAAGAATTAAGAATTAAGAATTAAGAATTAAGAATTAAGAATTAATTCTGACAGACAACCTTCAATAGAAAAACAATGCTGAAAGACTATCAAATTATTGATGCCGATGGCCATGTGAATGAACCGATAGATATGTGGGAGAAGTACCTGGAACCTGCATTTAAAAATCATGCACCCTATCGAGATCAACCCTCCCAAAAGGATGGGGTTGTGAAAATTGATATCTTTTCCCCTCCAACTAAGTATATGAGAGTGGAAGGTGAGACAATTTATAATAAGATATCCGATGCTGTCTGGGCTGAAGGAATTAAGGTAGCAATCCGGAACAAGGCTACCTATAATAAAAACCTAGGCTCTGGCCCAGAATCTCAGGTCAAGGCCATGAAGCAGATGGGTGTGGATATTTCCTTTCTGTATCCAACTACAGGATTGTGGATGTTGGCGATCGATACTATGGATCCGCCACTGGCAGCAGCACTCACCCGTGCCTACAACAATTGGTTACGAGACTTTTGCAGCTATGACCCGCAACTATTGAAAGGAGTAGGAGCGATTAGTCTACACGACCCCAGCAACATGGTGTCGGAATTACATCGGATCGCAGAGTTTGGCTGGAAAGCTGTCTTTGTCCGGCCAAATCCGGTTAAAGGACGACTGCTCAGTGACCCGGCCTATGAGGCATTTTGGACGGAGTGTGAGAGGCTGGGCATAGCAGTTGGCATTCATGAGGGTAGCCATGCTCGATTACCGACCACTGGATCAGATCGATTTAATACCCGTTTTGCCATGCATGCTTGCTCTCATCCCATGGAACAGATGATGGCAATGTTGGCACTGATCGAAGGGGGAGTATTAGAGCGTCACCCCAATCTCAGAGTAGCGTTTCTTGAGTCCGGTTGCGGTTGGCTTCCCTACTGGCTGTGGCGGCTAGATGAAGAGTACGATCAACTGGCCTGGGAGGTGAAAGACCATGTAAAGATGAAGCCTTCAGAGTATTTCCGTCGCCAGTGCTTCATTGCCATTGAGCCAGATGAGCCTTATCTAGCTGATATTATCAAGTACATCGGTTCTGATAACTTGATCTTTGGTTCTGACTACCCTCACATAGACCACAATCCCAAGATTATTGAAGAAATGGTAGGACTTCAGGACAAGCTATCTCAGAAGATAGTGCAAAAGATCCTGTGGGATAATCCTATGCGTTTTTATGGTTTGGGGTGAAGAGTTATTAGTCATTTTAAACTTGTTAGATTAAAGCTTATCATAAAAATGGCGATACCCGCTTTATTGATCAGCTTATACGGCATAAACAATCAAAAATGACAACCTTACAAGCCCGTAAACTCTCCCTGAAGGATGTTCACCATTTGCTAGGGATTAAACCCCTGTACAACGGCTTATTTGCACCACTACTTACCCTTGAACCCCTTACTGAAACTGAACAAGAGGAACTTGTTAACATTCAGGATGAATTTAGGAACTATTGGCTCGAAGGTAAGGTTTCCGAAGGACAAGTACGCCTGGTATCAGTTGCGCCCTTGTTACGTTTAGCAGGTTTTCATCGCCCTCCCATTAAGCTCAATGTTGAGGAAGAAATTGCCCGAATCTACATCGAAGATGAGGATACTTACATCACTGGGCGCTTCGATATTGTTGCTGTCAACAGACAAGGGCAACAAGCTATCCCGTTGTGGATTTTGGTAGTGGAGAGCAAAAATAGTGACGTTGACGTATCAACAAGACATCTCCATAATACCTTAAAATTCTAAAAATAGAGTATAATGGAAGGAATTAGTCATAGATAATCTGGAAAAATGAGCAATTCTACTTGGGAATATATTCAAAAACACCCTAAACAAACAAAAAGGTTATTAGGAATTAATTATGAGCAATTAATAAAACTGATAGAGCAAGGAAAGCTTATAGCTAAAGAAAAACAACAAGAGAATGAAAAAA
>NZ_JAAHHZ010000383.1:0-4544 GCF_010672005.1 Moorena sp. SIO4A5
GCATTATGATTCCCATCCACGACACCCAAGGTCGAGTGATTGGCTTTGGTGGTAGAAGTCTTGGGGATGAGCAACCGAAATACCTCAACTCTCCAGAAACTCCCCTGTTTGATAAAAGTAAAACCCTTTTTGCCCTAGATAAAGCTCGTAATTCCATTACCAAGCAAGACCAAGCTGTAGTGGTGGAAGGATATTTTGATGCGATCGCACTCCATGCTGCAGGAATTACTAATATAGTCGCCTCCCTTGGTACCGCTTTTAGTTTAGATCAAGTCCGGCAACTATCGCGCTATACTGAATCCAAGCAAATTGTGCTCAACTTTGATGCGGATGCTGCTGGTACTAATGCTGCCCAAAGAGCCATTGGAGAAATTGCTAACCTAGCTTACCAAGGACTTGTGCAGCTACGGGTACTGAACTTACCGGATGGAAAAGATGCTGATGAATTCCTCAAATCTGCTCCTGACGCTACGGAAAAATACCGACAACTGTTGCTCAATGCTCCCTTGTGGCTGGATTGGCAGATTGATCAACTCCTGATTGGCAAAGACCTCCAACAAGCCGATCAATTTCAGCAAGTCGCCCAAGCTATGGTTAAGTTACTCAAGCAACTGGACGACATCAACCAGCTCACTTATTATATTAACTACTGTGCTCAAATTCTCAGTCAAGGACAAGGGAAACTAGTATCTTTATACATAGAAAATTTACAAACTCAACTCCAAAAACCCCTTAGAGCTGCCTTTAAGAAATCACCACCTCGGTTAAAGAAACCGAAACAACAGGGTAATCAAGAATCAAACCTACCGGTTGGTAAAGAGCGCATCCTGTTAGAGCGAGCAGAAGCCTTACTGTTACGGATTTATTTACACTGTCCTGACTATCGACAAACAATTATTGATACTCTAGACCAGCGAGATTTACTCTTTAGTCTCTCTCACCATCGATTCTTGTGGCAACAAATTATTGAACTCCAAGGGATAGGCACACAATTTTACACTACCACCCCTGAACAGCTAATCTCCCGTTTACAAGACCGCAGTTTACAATTTCCTAGGGAAATGACTCAAGTCGCTCATCTATTTCATCTTGACGAAACCTGTACAGAAGATATTTTGCGAGCCCCGATGGTAATACAGGCAGCAGCAGCTTCTCTAGAAATAGTAGCTTTGGAAAAACATCGGCGCTATTGTTTAGAGCAATGGCAAAAAATTGACCTTAGTAATGATTGGCAAGGTAAGCAATACTATTGGCAGGAATGTCAAGATGCTAATCGCAGGCTGATCGAATTAGAGAAGATACGTCAGGTCGGTATTTCCGACCTATTAACTATGTAGCAGTTCTCAAACGCTATAAATTCCTATTACTTAACATCATGAAAGTGGCTATAATCAATAATTCTACTGCCGTCTGATTTCCTATCAAACATATCTACAAAACGCCTATCCCACAAAATTTCTGATGCGGTGTAGGAGTGACGACTGTGAATTGTCTGGGAAACCGTTTCATCAATACCAACTAGGGTGATAATAAGTGTGGCTTCCATTTCAGCGAGAGACTCTGGTGTTTCCCCATATAAAGGACTACTTTCATCAATCGGATGCATAACTGTCCAAGTTAGAGCAAAGCTAGGGGTTTGGCTACGCAACAGTTTCAGGTCGTAGAATCGACGCATGGATTCCCCTTCTAAGGTGACTTCATTGCGTAGCAAACTTACCCTGAGCTGAGCTTCCAGAATCCGATTATCCCGTTCATTGGCAGCGCGGAACATGAGGGTAGTTACCCCATTATG
Organism: Moorena sp. SIO4A5; assembly: GCF_010672005.1. NCBI lineage: Bacteria > Bacillati > Cyanobacteriota > Cyanophyceae > Coleofasciculales > Coleofasciculaceae > Moorena > Moorena sp. SIO4A5. Next base: position 1,793 of record NZ_JAAHHZ010000383.1, read on the forward strand.
GGGCGCAATCACTGCCCTACGACTGAAGATGACTCTGGCAGTAGGGCGAGAGAAGCGGGCAAACATGAGTCCGGTTGCCATGGCTAGGGCCATCAAACCCACTAGAGCTTCTATGGTAACAATGATATTAGCATAGGAAGTCACGGGATACATGGCACCATAACCAATGGATGCCATGGTCTGAACGCTGAAGAAAAAGACATCGAAGAAAGCACCTGGACGGGCATTTTCAATACAATTTCCTCCCGCTAGGTACAATAGGGCAAAGACAATGTTTATGGCTAAATAACAAACCGCAATTAGCCCGAAAAACATTGGCCAATTAACGGTCAGCATTATATGATAAGGGTCACGCCAATAGTTATGGGATGACCCTTTTATAATTACATCTAATTGTCGTCTAGGTCTAGTCCGTTGAGCGATGCGCATCTTAGTTAGTTTAAACTGGTTAATAGCAATTTTTATTGGAAATTTTACCGTAAGCTATTAGCTTATGCGCTACGGATTTATTCAGTTACTTGACCACGGACTAATGCCCATCCTGTCGTAACCTGACCGTAAGCCCAGGTAGCGTAGGGAGCTATACATAACTTAATTAACCAGGGTATCACCATGATTGCGCTAAATATCATCAGCCCCAATACCTTGATCCCGATTTTATGAATTCCGTTCACCAACTCCTGGACTCCTGCTAGAATTTTTTGGGAATCTTCTCTAAGGGCATCGAGGTTAGGAATACCGCTGACAATAGTATTCAAAACCTTAAGTATTTCCAAATTATCCTTTAACACTGCCTTGACCTGTTGCAAACCAACCACTTGTACTTCAAACCCAGGAATAGTAGGCATATCCACTGAAACCTCTTTCATCTCGATATTGACCTTAGGAGGAAATCCACTCCCCAAGTTGACATCTGGTTTCACCGGAAGATTAACATCTGGGATGCCAAGATCAGGCAAACTCACTCCTGTAGGAATCTGTTCAACTATCTCTAAGGCTTCTTGGACCTCTGCCTTTACTGTTTTGATTGGTTCTATGATATTAGCAATGTCTTCTTTGGCTTTTTGAGTACTTTCCTTCACCTCCACTAGGGTGTTATTGATTTCCACTAAAGGGCCACTTACTAGACTTTTGATGTCATGTAAAATTGTTAAAAAAGTAATCAAAAATACCACGACTAGGATAATCGGTATTAAGGCATAGATAATCATAACTATACCATTAAGTCTTTGCCTTAAACCACTGCTTTGATCAACTCTCATCTTCTTACCTCTAGTCAATTAATCACGTTGTCTGACTAAGAAAGTATCTTAAATGTTCCTCGATTAGATATTAAGTTTTAAAGAGCGAGTGGTGCGTTACACCGACGGGCTGTGCCAACACTGGCTACCGATAAAATCAGGGCGAGCCCGTCTTATCACGCACCCTACCAACTTTTGCCTCTTGCCTTTTGCCTCTTGCCCCAAGACGTGTGTTTACAACTCAAATATAGATCCTAGATCATGATTTGACCTGTGCCAGAATACTCTCCATTTCTGATAAGTTGAGAGGAACTTGAAGTACTTCTGTGTTCAACATAAAGAAAGGAGTACCATTAAGACCCAAGCTCTGAGCTAATTTCAGATCGTCCCTAATAGCAGCTTCGGCTCCAACACTGATGCGATCGCGATTAAATTGCTCTAGATCGAGATTAAGATTTTGGGCGATCGCGACATACAAATCTTCATCCAAGTTATTTTGCTGCTCAAACAGGGCATCTTCATACTCCCAGAATTTCCCTTGCTGAAAAGCCGCCCAAGCTGCTTTAGCTGCCGGGATTGCTTCAGGATGAATCTGACTTAGGGGCAAATGCTTATATACTAAGGTTACCTGATCGGAATGTTTGTCCATAAACTGCTTTACGCTTTGGTTAGCTTGGGCACAAAATGGACATTGAAAGTCAGAAAACTCCAACAGCACAATGTTATTTTCCGCCACACCAGTAGTAGGGGAATTCCCAATTATCGATGCTGGCTCTGTACTCATTTGCTGCAAAAATGCTCGCCTGGATTGGGCTAGCTCTTGCTGTTTTTCCTGCTGGTAAGCTTGCAGCGACTGTAAAATAGCCTCTGGATTATTCCGGATAATGGTTAATACTTGCGCTTCTAGTTTATCAGGGTTAGCAAAGTTGTTGCTGCAACTGCTCAAAGTGAGCAAACACAGGAATAAGCTAACAATAGTTAAGGAAATTCGAGACAACTGTTTCATTTTCAACTGTTTACTGTTTACTAGTAATGACCAAATGTTTACTATAGCATTTTTGGCTCTTCCGTACTTGTTATGCTAAATAAACACTTTGGCAAAGGGAGCAGGTGCATCTCACATTTGTAAATGTTCGTAGGGTGCGTGATAAGACGGGCGAGCCCTTATTTTATCGGTAGCAAGTGTTAGGACAATCCGTCCCGTAACGCACCACCCAAACGGCAAAAATGAGATGCACCCGTTTCATCTTTCTCGATAAAAGAGATAAGAACACTATAGGGTTTGTATCTCGGTTGTAAAGTTATCGATTGCCGAAAAAGGCAAGAGGCAAGAGGCAAGAGGCAAGAGGTAAAAAATCATGTGTACCTCATTAGGCTAACAACCGCTATATCCCTCTTCTGTCACTCTCCGAATTCAATGATTAACAAATAAGTCAGATTATCCAGAATTAAAAAAGAATTGATATTGATTAATATCACTAATTAGCTGATTCAATCCCAGCAATAAGTTA
>NZ_JAAHHZ010000384.1:0-2676 GCF_010672005.1 Moorena sp. SIO4A5
AGGGTCACCATCCATGGTTCTGGCAATGCCAAAGTGGGATGACCCGAATGTTTATGTACCCTGGAATGAAACACCCCAGACGGAATCTTCATCTACTTATTATTTGTCAAAATACCAAGTTCAGGAAATTGAACGCAGTCTGAACCTAAGCGTCAATCCTTTGCTCAACCCAGAGGGAAGTGTGCGAGGTGGGTTGGTGGTTTTAGAAGATATGACTCGTGAGAAGCGTATGAAGACAGCCATGTATCGCTACATGACTCCACGGGTTGCTGATCAAGTCTTAGCCCTCGGGGAAGATACCTTAATGCAGGGCAAGAAGCAAGAAGTAACTATTCTATTTTCTGATATCCGGGGCTACACAAACCTCACAGAACATCTCGGAGCAACAGAGGTGGTATCGTTGCTCAACAAGTATTTTGAAACCATGGTAGAGGCTGTATTCAATCACGATGGCACCTTGGACAAGTTTATTGGAGATGCCTTGATGGCCGTGTTTGGAGCACCTTTACCCCTGCAAAATCATGCTTGGAAGGCTGTCAAATCAGCTCTAGATATGCGCTCACGCTTAGCAAAATTTAATTCCAATCGCAGCCGTAATAACCAACCCGAAATCCGGATTGGGATGGGAATTAGTTCTGGAGAAGTGGTTTCCGGCAATATCGGCTCCCAAAAACGGATGGACTATACGGTTATTGGAGATGGGGTGAATCTAAGTGCTCGCCTCGAAAGCGTTACCAAAGAGTATGGCTGCGACATTATCTTGAGTGAGTATACCTATAACTTGTGCCGCGATCGCATTGTGGTGCGGGAGTTAGATCAAATCCGGGTCAAAGGTAAAAACCAAGCCGTTAGGATTTATGAATTAATTGGCAAAACCGACGTATCCCTTAGCGATAACAGAAAACGGTTCTTGGATTTGTATCAAGCAGGGCGTAATGCTTACATCAAACGAGACTTTCAACAGGCACTCAAGTATTTTACTGATGCACTAGAAATACAACCAAATGACCGGCCTGTCAAGCTCCATATTAACCGAGCTAAAAACTATTGTGATCATCCTCCTGATGATTCCTGGGATGGAGTTTACACGATGACCACTAAGTAAAGAATGACGTATTTCATCTTTTATATACCCAGGCTCTTTTTGCTTTGTTTCAACTCTTTCCAGAGTTGTTTAATCTGCTGGTAAGCCTCTTTTGGAGGCAGCTTACCAGCAGTTTCCAGATTACAGATGTAGCTGACTCTTTGAGCAAATTCCTGTAAATTAGCGTTAAAAACCACGTTTTCTGGCTTGAACTGACCGTGATAGGGACTGCGAGGATGTAAAAAATCAGATGGATCTACCATAGCTATTGCCTGTACCAGACCTTCTTAACCTAACCTTAACTTAACTGATTAAATTATAACTCACGCTCCGCCAAATTTCTGATTTTATGTGATTGTCAAGATGTATAGCAATCCTAAATCAGTTATCAAACATGAAAAATCTGAAATCATTGCTGGGCTTGCCTTAAGGGCGATTAGGCGCAGCCGACGCGATCGCGTTCGCTTTGGCCACTATATTTTACGAATCATTTAGGGCTGGTATATCTGTCAATATATTGTCAGTCAACCATCATCTTACTGATTATGTCCCCTGATCAAAAACTCTACGAAGGTAAAGCGAAAATCTTATATACTACCGATGACCCAGAGATTCTACTGACTTACTTTAAAGATGATGCCACTGCCTTTAATGCCCAAAAGCGAGGTCAGATTTCTGGGAAGGGTGAGATTAATTGTGCGATCGCATCTCATTTGTTCAAAGTCCTAGAAGAGAAGGCAATTGCTACGCACTTCATTGACCGTCCTACTCCCAACCAAATGTTGGTCAAACAGGTAAAAATTCTGCCCTTGGAGGTGGTAGTCAGGAACATTGCTGCTGGTAGTCTATGTCAACAAACTGGAATACCAGAGGGTCGGGTACTCCCAAAGCCCTTAGTGGAATTTTATTTGAAGAATGACGACTTAGGAGATCCCTTGTTAACACGCGATCGCTTACTACTGCTGGAACTAGCAACGCCTGAGCAGTTGAACCAACTGATTGAGCAAGCGTTGCGAATTAACCAAATTCTCACTGACTTCTTCTATCAGTGTGGCATTACTCTAGTAGACTTCAAGTTGGAGTTTGGTCTAACCCCGTCTGAAGAACTACTATTAGCCGATGAAATCAGTCCTGATACCTGCCGCCTTTGGAACCAAGCCGAAACTGATCCGGAGCGTCGAGTGATGGACAAAGACCGATTTCGTAAGGACTTGGGAAATGTAGAACAAGCCTATCAGCAAGTGCTACAAAAAATTCTTGAGAGCAAACTCTAATCAGCCTCTGACTAGACCTCACAGGGTAAAAACAAGTGACGGGATTGATGCCATCGTTAACCCGTAACCCAAAAAAATTCAGCACATTGGTAAAAATAACCACAGACGAACGAAAATAGACAACAGGCATGCGCATTGCTTGCTTAGGTCAAGTGTTCAGTCATGGTACTGTGGCTGACAACTAATAACTAATATAATAGTTGCTCCTATGGCACTGGAGTTGTTAGCCCTCCGTCAACCAGTAATCAATGGCTTACTGAGAGTTTACCAATGACCAATGACCCAATAGGAATGGTGTGTGGAAGTGTCAAAAACAAA
>NZ_JAAHHZ010000384.1:3178-4536 GCF_010672005.1 Moorena sp. SIO4A5
GGGTCGAATTCTTCACCAACCCAGGTGGCAGTACCAACTAAACCAACTAAAGTAGTGGTTCCGGTAGATTCTTCAACAGCAGAGTTACCCTCCTTTAGCCCAAACCCACCCCAACTATCACCAGATAGCATCGAAGGGATTGGTCAACTAACACCTCCGAATAGGGTAGATCAACCGTCCCAACTCCCGGAACCCACTCAACTGGAGCCCCCTTCAACTCAACCTCCTTTATCAATCGATAGCATCGAAGGGAGTGCTCAATTAACACCTCCTTTTGGGACAGATCAACTATCGCAACTTCCGGAACCCACTCAACTCGAGCCCCCTTCAACTGAGCCTCCTTCTGACTCGGAGGAGGTACGAGTACTGGTAGCAGAAGTCTTGATTACTGGCGCACCTCCCCAACTGGAAGAGGAAATTTATCGGGTGATTAAAACCCGACCAGGACGAGCAACCACCCGCTCTCAGCTTCAGGAAGATGTGAATGCTATCTTTGCCACAGGTTTCTTTTCCAGTGTGGATGTTCAGCCAGAAGATACTCCCTTGGGAGTTAGGATTAGCTTTATTGTCAGAGCTAACCCAGTATTGCGTCAGGTGGCAGTCAAAACAGAACCCCCAGGGGAAGGGCAACGAATCGTAAACCAGGAAAAAATTAATGAAATCTTCAGTGAGCAATATGGCTCAATCCTGAATCTGCGAGACCTGCAAGAGGGAATCAAACAATTAAACGACTGGTATAAGGAAGAAGGTTATGACCTAGCTCAAGTCATTGATGCTGAGCAAGTCACACCGGATGGCACAGTCACCTTGGTCGTGGCAGAAGGGGTGATTGAAGCTGTCAAGGTGCGTTTTCTCGATGAAGATGGTAACCCGATTGTAGATGAAAATGGCAACCCAATTCCAGCAATGACTGACCGGGAGGAACCGGTTGGGGGTAATACTCGCCCGTTTATTATTACCCGGGAAGTGGAGTTAAAATCCGGTAGTGTATTTAACCGGAAGAAAGCCCAAAGGGACCTACAGCGAGTTTTTGGTTTAGGCATTTTCGATGATGTAAGGTTTTCCTTTGAACCCGGTACGGACCCACGCCAGGTGGTGATAGTAGTAGATGTGATTGAGAAGAGTAGTGGCTCGATTGCGGCTGGTGCAGGTCTGAGTTCTGCCAGTGGTTTTTTTGGTACCGTGAGCTATCAACAGCAAAATCTAGGGGGAAATAATCAGACCTTAGGGGGAGAATTTCAGCTGGGAACCCGAGAGCTATTGTTCGATTTGAGCTTTACAGACCCTTGGATTGCAGGAGACCCCTTCCGCACTTCTTACACGGTCAATGCTTTCCGACGGCGCTCGATTTCCTTGGT
>NZ_JAAHHZ010000385.1:0-4535 GCF_010672005.1 Moorena sp. SIO4A5
CGGAGGCATAGCAGTTTTTACGTTGGTTTGTATGGTCAAACCTGGATGAATTTTAAGGATGTTTGTCTAAAATTAGTAACCGAATTAATGAAATTAAATCCTAATAAACGAAAGTATTATCAACGCGGTTTAAGGGCTAGGTCGCTTATAGAATCTGCGTTTTAGCTCATTTCGTCACCCCCTCAGCTTTCCTAACTGAGGATGGTTATTTTGGGCGGCATGAGATAGAAATAAATAATTTGAGCGAACAAAACCCTTAATACGTTCTTTTTCGCCTTTCAGCCCTCGCCCAAAATACCAATCATACTCCTGTTCTTCTGAACGATAGTTACGCTCAAACCAAGTTTGAGGACGTCCTTTGGGATACGCGATTAGCCACTCTTCGTACACCCGCTCTTGGTCTAAGGAAAATCCGTATTGGTAGCGAATATTATCCTCAATGAAAATAATTTCAAAACAGCTCGGCCTTTTCTGGCAGTCAGCATTTAAGCGAAATGGTTCGATATTCCATCTACTGCCAAGCTGCATGCCAGTGGCTGACTGAAGCACAATCCGACCCATGGTCTGGATTGCACGCACCAGATTGCTCTTCCCCGAAGCATTAGGACCGTAGACCACAGCGCTGGTGAGTAGGCGCAGAGACTTGACATTAGGCATCGGGAAACTATTGCTATTCCGCCCAGTTTTTTTATTAGATGCCACCATGCTCAAGGTCTGGCGCTCTCGAAATGAACGATAATTTTCTACGCTGAACTCAACTAGCATCACTAGGGTCTCCCATGCTTACTTAGGGATTATCCATTAATTTTGGTCAATGGTAAACAATGGTAAAGCCATGATTGAGTTGATTATAGGAAGCTAATTAGTAGATATGCGATTGACCGTAGGTCACGCTACGCGATGAAGCTTCGCTTCCGCTAAAAGCGATCGCATCTCTTCCTAGTAATACCAATTAAACCAAATATTGGTATACCTTAATCCCCTATATCACTGCCTTACATTACCAGTTTATCACCTTATGACCTGATTCCCGTATCCTCTGTAGCAAAAATAAATAAAATTATCATTATTGCTAGGCAAATATATCCATGATTGACTAACATTAATCCAGCTTGTAGGGTGGGCAAAAACTGTTGGATTATTCGGAATACTCTAAATTAGATTACTTGGCCCACCCTACTTTAATTGCTAAAAAGGAAGCTCATCATCCATTCCTAGTATAAGTTTATTCCCTGAATTGCTACGTAATTCAATAACACCTGCTATCAACTTCCAACAAGGGTCACCATCCTTTTGCCAATCACCAGGTCGCCAAGGCATACTCAGACTAACCGTAACCAAACACTGATTTTGTGGTCGATACCCTAACTCTAAATGCCTAACAAATACGGGATCAGTAATCGTAGCAGTCAATTCTTGTCCACAATCTGTTACCAGTGAACCTTCCCATTTTTCTACACCCTCATCTCTGATACCAATAGGTTGAACCAAGAACTCCACAGCTTTCACCAGTTGTAGTGTACATCGTTGCTCTACTGGTAATGACTGCAAGAAACTCACCGTTACATAGCGCTCATTATTATGGAGAATGTATTTTTCCCGGCTACAAAACTTATTCAGATATCCAGCAGGAACTTGTCCTACTCGTCGCCATTGTCCTGGTAATACCAAAAGATTTTCACACTCAAAGCCAAAGTCTGGTCCAGTTTTAGCCAAAGGAATATCTAAAATATCCAGTAACGTTGGTTCCCTTCCCGCAATCTGACGCATTGGTTTCGGAATGCGACCATCCGGTAAATCAGATACAGGACGAATCCATTGACATTTCAGAGAATTAATTCCAGCGATACATCTATCGCCATGCTTCCAGGAGTTAGCCAAGCAAATAATCTGAGTCATGCTGCTATCTAATCCCAAGTAAGGTTAGTTTAGACGTAAGCATTCAGCAGTCAGCGGTCAGCGGTCAGCAGTCAGTGGTCAGCGGTCAGTGGTCAGCCGTTGGCCTTTAGCACTTCAAGTAGCGTGCCCGAAGCGCATTAGCTGATAGCACCTTAAGTAGTGTGGCCATAAGCCTTTGGCTGAGAGCTGATAGCTGATAGCTGATCGCTGAGAACTGATCGCTGAGAGCTGATAGCTTACTGATGTTTTTCTATGGTCTTAGCAACGGGGATTTGGGATAAATCATAGGTGAACTATTTTTATAGTTCCCAATTTTTGACTCAGATATTCTGCTACTAAACGGCGATGACAGTTATGGGGAGTAGGTTCACTACACAGCAGACAGCTACCATCTAATAAGTCTAGTGATACCTTCTTTTCGATTTCACGCTCTGTAATTAATTGTAAGAACTGTTTTTCGTAGGTTTCCCAATCACCATTATTTTTTTTATAGGTATCTAGGATATCCTTGGTCGGAGCCAACTCTAGACGATGTATATAGTCAATATTCCCAATTTGCTGCAAAAAGTATTCAAAATCATTTTTTTTTGTGAAACCAGCTAATTGAGATTTATTATTCAGTCTCGTATCGATAACTCGCCTTACTCCAGCATTAATCAGAAGCTCAAAGAACTGTTGAGCACTCTTTTTAGTAAACCCAATTGTAAATAAATTAATAGTTGGATTCATATATAGCCTTTCTATTACTTATGAGGTACACTCATTTTTTTTCCCCCTACTCCCCACTCCCTACTCCCTACTCCCTACTCCCTACTCCCTACTTCCTACTCCCTACTCCCTACTCCCTACTCCCTACTCCCTACTCCCTACTCCCTTTGCTAGATAAGCAATAGTATCCCCTTGCCTATGATAAACTTCCTTAAGTCTATCCTCCCGAGAGCAATTCTCCCAGTTATCCATAGATGTCGGGTCATCAAATAGGGAAAGTTGCTTCGGTTGTTTGATTTGGGAATCACTTAACCCATGAGAGCTGAGCAACCTCTCTTCTAACTCCTGATGGGACTCTAAGCTGCCATCATTGAGAATATGATTAATCTCTAACTCGGATTTCACTAAATGTTGGCAGACTAAAATTGTCCGATGGCAAGTGATCGGGTCTTTTTCAGCACACATCAAGGCAATTTGGTACGTTTCAGCCCCTTGAATTACCCGTTTAAGACCCGCTGAAAACAGGTCAGTGGCGGCAATTTTTTCATATAACGCTTTACCACCAACATAACAACTGAGATCAGCCGGTCTTGCTCCCAACTCCTTACCCAGAAACACATAGCGAATTCCTGCCGACAATAGTTCAGCCTTGAGGGGGGCTTGACAAAAATGAGGTAAGTAACGGCTGTAAGGATGCGATCGCACATCAGCCACCGCCGTAATTCCGTGCTGCTTGAGTAAAGCAATAAAATCCTCAATACTGAGATTAGAATGACCAATAGTGAATAATTTTCCAGTATTACTACCAGTATTGCTAATTGTACTAATCATCCCCAAAAACATCCCTTATTGCCATTATTTGTGTCCTTTTAGGTCATCAACTAAATATCACTTTATCCGTTATACTAAGGTAAACTAGGTTCAAATTATAGCAATTATAATCATAAGTGAGGTACACAGGATTTTTTCCCGATTCCCGATTCCCGATTCCCGATTCCCGATTCCCGATTCCCGATTCCCGATTCCCGATTCCCGATTCCCGATTCCCGATTCCCTGCTCCCTAAAACCCAGAACTTTGTACCTGACCGAATTTAAAACCGCTGACAGCTGACAGCTGACAGCTGACAGCTTAATGCTTACTTCAATTCAAGTTAATTAGCTTGAAGACTAGGGGATTCCACTGGTATAAATGGAGTAACGTCAACTATCACTTTAAACGATTTACCTAGCTTAATGTTAACCGCATCTTCAAACCTCTTCACCTGTTCCGATGTAATCCGTTCTGTTGAACGCATAGCAATTTTGATTTCAGGAGGATTCTTTTTCCGATTGATCTTCCAAGTAGAAACTTCTCTACCTTTTTTCGTAAACAATGGACTCTTATTAATCAATTCCTGAACTGGCTCCTCAACTCTTCCTTGCTCAAGCACGTCCCAAAAGGTAAGTCCTAGGGGCACCACTAACACAGCAATCAGCACTAAAGAGAATCCCCAATTTAAAGACCGGCTCAGTTCAGTGCTCTGAGCATACCCGCTAAAGATATAAACGATCATACAAGCTAGGTTAATCCCAATCAGGTTAGTAATATAAAGGAGAAATGCGCCCTGACTCAAAGTCCATTCTCCCTGGGATAGGGTTAACCCAACCACACAAAGGGGAGGCATTAGGGCTACTGCAATTGCTGTCCCTGGTACCGCATCTTCTAAAGACGGGCGAATTTTAGAGAAACCACTAATTCCCCCGGCCACGATCGCAACCAGTAAATCAATTAGATTGGGTTTAGTTCTAGCTAAAACTTGGGCTCCAAATTCAGGGAATCCGATAACTGTACCAACCAACCAAGAACAACTTATACCGAGTACGGTGCCTACAGCAATAGAAACAAAACTACTCCGTAACAGTTGCCAATCTCCTTCCAAGGTAGCAA
>NZ_JAAHHZ010000386.1:0-4530 GCF_010672005.1 Moorena sp. SIO4A5
CTGGCATTCTCAGTCTCTAACACCAGAAAACCTATGTTTGACTTGGCCTGAGAATATTCCCGATTAGGATTTTCAATTTCTTTAGCTGTTAGTCGTAAATCTGCTGAGAAATTGAAAGAGAATTGTTGATGAGCTCCAACAGAAAAACTAGCAACTACTTTAGTGTTACTTTGGGAACTACTCTCAAAAGCACCATCAAAACCAGCCGCAGTAGCTTGACTAAATAGTGTAGAGAAGGTTGGGTTATTGACAAAAGTGGCGTCAGCATTAGCAAGAGCAAAACCCACACCATTCTTGACTAAAGTCTGCGCCTGAATTTGAGTCAAAAACCCCGACGCTGCTTGACTATAGTTGGTGAACTTGGCGCTTCCTGTAGCGTCAGCAAAGTTCGGTTTGGAGTTAGGGGTTTTAACAATTGGCAAAAATAAAGTATTTGATCCCATGAAAATCTCCATTTTTATATTGGCTTATTCCGGGAATCATTATATATAGCATTAATTAATAATGAGCGCCATTTTGGCGGCTGATTTTGATGACAATAAGCCGCCAAAATGTTAAGCATTAAGCTATTTATCAGCAGTCAGCTAATGCTCTGGTAGTGATAATATAGCGTTTTTATTTGAGTTGTGAACATACCTCTTGCGCCAAGAGGCAAAACCCAAGAGGCAAAACCCAAGAGGCAAAAGGGATCCGAAGTTTTATTGGATAATAAAAAAAGACCTTCTAGGTTTATATCTCATTTAGAAATTTTATAGTAAACATTTAGCTATCAGTAATCATCTCATGATAAAATAAGCGATCAAGCGTGCGCGTAGCGCAATCGCTTGATCGCCTCTTTGGGTTTGGCTTCAATGAATTAGAGCAAAACTTAGGAAAAACTGGGAACTAAACCTTATAAGTACTAGTAGGGTGCCTTATTAACACACTTTACAAGTAATCCCAATTTTTAAAAGTAAGATTAAAGATTTAGATGGGAAGATAGGTAGATAGGGAGATGGGGAGATAAAATTTATCTCTAGCCCTATCAGCCTTAAGAATTGCTATAAATTTACGGCGTTAGTCCTGTAGAGTATTCGCCATCTGGAATTAAGTTTTAAGCATCGAAGACGAAGTCAGAGTGACTAAGTTCGTGGGCATTAACCCCTTCAAACAAGACTTTTCCACCATAATTTGAATGGAATAGGGCACCATTGTGGGTATCGGTAAGCCGACCTTCAGCAATTACCCCACTGAACCAATAAGAAGAATCAATATAACCCCAGCCCCTAAATTCAATCTGATCGACACCAACCTCAAAGTCTTTGATCACATCATATTCACCGGATAACAAACTCTGATTTAGCTCAAAAACGAATTTGTCAGCGCCACTATCACCGCTCATCACATCGCTACCACGACCACCAATCAGGTTGTCATCATCATGACCACCGACTAAGGTATCATTGTGGTAACCACCGACTAAGGTATCCTCGCCAAAACTGCCATGGAGTTTATCATAACCATTATCCCCATAGAGTTTATCGTCGCCTTTACCGCCTTCGAGGATATCATTACCACCATAGCCATAGACAGTATCATCCCCTAGGCTGCTATAGATTTTGTCCCCATAATTAGTTCCATGAAGTTTATCATTCCAAATACTTCCATAGCGGACATCATTGCCCAGGTTATAGATGAAGCTATCTCCCAACAACTGAATTGTACTGGTATTTACTTCTACTACAGTTAAATTGGTATCACGGTTAAACCAACGCTCATATTCTCCTGTCGTTGAGCCGTTGAGGTAGTCTATGCCATTGTTACCATTAATATCTGTAGTTTTATAAGGATAATCAACGGTAACATTATAACTTGCTCCAACGTTCAATTTGCCAACTTGACTAGAAGAAATTAAATTACCCTTGAAGCCAAAATAATCTAACAGTCTGGTATAACCATTGGTTGTGTCTAATACAAAAAAGTAACTGCCTGACTTTGCGGAAGCATATTCAGTATTGGAATTTTCAATTTCTTTTGAGTCAAGTTGTACAGCGGTTGAGAAATCAAAGGAGAACTTCTCATAAGCACCAACGGAAAAATTACCAACTACCTTAGCCTTACTATTAGCAAATACTTCATAAGCGCCCTCAGTACCAACTCCAGCACTTTCAGTGAAGAGTTCAGAAAAAGTTGGGTCATTGATAAAGGTGGCGTCAGCATTAGCAATGGCCTGACTTAAACCATCGTTGACAAAAGTCTGCGCTTGGGCATCAGTCAAAGTCCCTGAAGAACTGTGACTGTATCCTGTAAACTGAGCGCCTCCGGTAGCATTAGCAAAGTTAGGTTTAGGGTTATAGGTTTGAGATTTAAGGGATAAGAATAGAGTATCTGATGTCATAAACGTCTAGGTTGTTCTGTTCACTTAATTAACTTAATTATCAATATTGGGAAGGGATAATGGGAAATAAGCGCGTTTGTATCTGGGTTGTCAACACACTTCTTGCAGGAATTGGCTTGCATACAAGAGGAACCCACCTCTAACCCCTACCAGGAGGGTAAGTAAGGCAAGATGGTAAAGATATCCGGAGTTTTATTGTTCAATAAAAAAAACCTTATAGGTTGACAGTTGATACAAAAAATGCTATATTATCCAACGGCTAAATTCACCAATTTATTGATAGTAAAACCATAAAAAAAATCAAAATACTAGATCTGCCAATTTGTCATTTTTTATTATTTATTTTTGTAACCTTTACGTTTATTAATAGGTAACTATAGGATTGATGAAGTAAATGTAAACCTAGGGATTATTTTTTTTAAAAATAAAAATAACGATCAATAAAAATAGGTAAGTTAACTGTTAATTAACTTATAGCAAGTCCGGAGGATGAGCGATAATTAACAATATCCCCGTATCCCCGTTCTTTCCTCCCCTTACTTCTCCTCACAAGGGTAGGTTTTTTACATTTGGGTCCTGCCCCACCCCCAACCCCCGACCGGTCGGGGGCGGATCAGAAGGAGAGGAAAAGGAAAACAACGAAGAAATGATGATTTTTAGCGATGCAGCTTCGGAACAGGGGAGCCAGTGCGGTCTTGGGGAGGCAGCGCGGTCTTGGGGGTTTCCCCCACTCGCGCTTTGCCGTGGTCTCCCCCATGAGCAACTGGCGTGGTTTCCCCCACTCGCGCTTTGCATCAAGACAACGACAAGCGATGCAGCGCGGTCTTGGGGGTTTCCCCCACTCGCTATTGCATCAAGACAATTAAGTATATTTTCTTATCCCCCACACCCCACACCCCACAACCGGTCACCCCACACCTGAGGTCTTTGTTAAAAACCTACCCCTGTGAGCCTTACTTCTCCCCCTCTCCCGATCAGTTTTAATGATTAGTATTTAAGGGTCGATGATATTACGACCAAATAGGAAGTATGGTGCTCTGTAAGCTGGAAAATTTGTGAGGGGTATTACCCCTAGGGTAATTGACAAATCTGATTATATTATTACGGATCACAAAGCTTCTCTAGGAGCTGAGACATAGCTGTTCTTGTGAATTTTGTTTAAAGTTTATAATAAGATTAGATGAAGATTCTGTAAAGTACTTGTGGAACTATTGATAATTACTAAACAGATTATATGAATAATTAGTTTAGTGAAAATGTTATGAAAACTTGACAACTCTATCTGGCTGGTTAACTTCAATAATATTTTATTAAATTTTATTGAAGTTTTGGTGAAAACCGTGAATTTATCGTAAAAACAACTTGACAGCGTCAATTTACTTCACATAGGATGATTCCGGAGATTGTCCATGGGTTCACTGCTAAGGAATATGTAGAAAAGCAAATATGTAAATTAAGAAATATGTAAAGATATTGAGTTTTCAGGAAAAAAAACTCATAATTAATTTCACAAGCTTTTCATAAAGTTACCTAAAAAAGGGCGATCAGCCTCCCGGTTCAAGGGTGACCATTGAATTATTACTTATTACCTGGATTAGCTGGGATTGCTTAGGTGGCATCAAACGGCAAACACTTGTTGGATGCCACAGTACTCCTAAGTCAACTCCTAAGTCAACCCCAGGGAACACTACTGGGACTATCGCTAGGGAAAATGGGAGATAAGAGTCTATGTGACTACCCAGAGCACTGTTTTAACAATCAGGACTTGTGCCAATCAAATGGGGTCAAAGACTCAAGCTAACCATGGCGCTAGTCAAGACATGGCAAAACTCATTAACAAAGGGGTTCTAGGTAATGCATCAGAAAACGGTCGGTTTAGAAAAATCAGGGCAACCACCAGATTCCCTTGGCCAATACCCGACCCATAAATCTTCCGAGGTTATTGAACACCTAATCGCGAACTGGTTGGATAAGACCTTATCAAATACACTATTACCAGAATTTAGTCAATCCTTCCAAATTCATAACTTTGAGCTAGGTGATGAAATTATATCCTATCCTAGACGCGAGTTAAGCCAAGATTCTGTTCAAAATGAACCAAATAAGTATTTTTACGTCGTCTGTGGCGGGCGGGTGCGACTGCTAAGCTTTGA
>NZ_JAAHHZ010000387.1:0-4518 GCF_010672005.1 Moorena sp. SIO4A5
ACAAGATGTATGACCTCGAAAGCATTAAAACCCAGGTAACCAATGGCAAAAACGCTATGCCCTCCTTCAATAAGAAGCTGACTGAGCAGGAGATTGAAAATGTGGCTACCTATGTTTTATTACAGGCTGACAATGACTGGCAGTTGGGTAAAGAAATTTCTAATCAAAAATCCCCAGAGTCCAAATCTCCACAATTAGGTATAGAGGCTGATCAGAAGCCAGTTAATCAGGACAAAACCGATACCCTTAAACCCAAAAAGCGCCCATTCTGGCGCTCATTTTTTTGATTCCCCTCAGGTTAATTACTCGATAGCGCCATGATTTCCGGGGTTACTAAAACCGGGGATTGGCGCTTTTTGCACTTCAGGAGTATGAAGATGCGATGGACGTTCGCGTAGGGTCGGCCGTAGGCCACGCTTTCGCCGTAGGCGACGCTGCTTGAGGTGCGAACGGCTCTGCCGATAGTCCCGCTTTCAGCGATCGCTTATTATCACCAAGCCTTAGCCTATTGACAACTGGTAAAAAGCTAACTCACCCAACCCCATCAGGTATAGCTAAGAGTACTTTCGAGCAATTCCAAGCAATTATCATTCTGACAGCAAGTAGGGCTATGTCTACCAAACTGTTGCATTCTAACCATCAGATTAGAACTATCTGGGGGTTTTTTGTAAAGTTATGTTACAAATTCGGAAACTGCGACATAAAAGTTGTGGACTCAACCAGATAAGTAACTGGTGACTCAAAATCAATGGTGCTAGTTAGGTTGCTAACAAACTCAAGCTCAAGAGGGTTGACCTAACTCTTGCTGGTGTTATAGAGCAAATTATGCCTCAAGACGGGTAATGCTCATCCTCAGAATTGGTTTCGGTGCTAGCTGTTAGGAAGTACCCAAATGGGTACTGGCAATGCCTGAACTGGTTTCCCACAATGGAGCAAAAGGGGGTTAAAGTGATGCTGTCAAAGGTACAAGAACAAAGTTGGCACCGAGTCCGTTGGGTGCTAGCGATTAGTTGGCTAATATTAATTTTCTCGTTGTTTTATGACCCGATTTCACACAATTTAACTGATCCTGATCATCTATTCAGCCTGTTTCGAGATCCCATACTAACCAGAGACCCATGTGTTCAAGTCCAGGGAGTATGCCTAGATGAAAAACCCTATGCCCTGGGAGCGCGACTTTTTTGGGGCATGATCGTGCCTAGCGCCATCATGATTGTTTTAGTGTTTGGTCATGAAACTTGGCGACGCATTTGCCCACTTTACTTTCTGTCCCAAATTCCCAGAGCGTTGGGATTGCAGCCACAGAGGGATATCAGCAAAAATCCCTGGCTGGTTCGTAACCATTTATATGTCCAGTTTGCCATTTTCTTTATCGGGTTGAACTGTCGGATTCTATTTGTTAACTCTGACCGCTTGGTTCTGGGTTTGTTTCTGAGCTTGACTATCGTATCCGCCATAATGATGGTATTCCTCTATGGTGGCAGAAGTTGGTGTCATTATGTCTGTCCATTTGGGATGGTTCAGATGGTATTTACTGGACCACGGGGATTGCTTGGCACTGAAGCTCACAACGCACCGCCAAAAACCATTACCCAGTCCATGTGCCGCACCGTAGACCAAACCACAGGTATTGAAAAAAGTGCCTGTATCAGTTGTAAGTCTCCTTGTATGGATATCGATTCCGAAAAAGCCTACTGGCAACAACTGACTAAGCCTGGTCGGAAATTAGTCCAATATGGTTATTTAGGCTTGGTGATTGGCTATTTCGTTTACTACTGGTTGTATGCAGGAAACTTCGATTATTACCTGTCTGGGGCTTGGACCCATGAAGAGAATCAGTTAGGTGCGCTTTTCAAGCCAGGGTTTTACATCATGAATCACCCGATTGCGATTCCTAAACTGGTGGCAACTCCTCTTACCTTCGTTGTCTTCGTGGCCCTCAGTTGTGTAATTTGTACCAAGCTAGAGAAGCTATACAAAGCTGCTCTGTGGCGAAAAAATAAGTCTATCACTCACGAGCAGGTATTGCACCGAGTCTTTTCCATTTGTACCTTTATTGCCTTTAACTTCTTCTTCATCTACGGGGGTCGTCCCGAAATTAATCGGTTCCCTGTTCTAGTGCAATTCCTGTTTCAGAGTGTAGTGATTCTGGTGAGCAGCTTATGGCTTTATCAAACTTGGGGTCGTAGTTCCCACCAATATACCCAGGAGAGTTTGGGAGACAAGTTGCGCCGTCAACTGAAGAAGCTACCCCTGGACTTCTCGGAATTTCTGGAAGGTCGTTGTGTAGATGATCTCAAACCTGAGGAATTACACATCCTGGCTAAAACCCTACCTGGTGCTAACCAACAATACCGCTTGGGGGTATACAAAGGGGTGTTAAGAGAAGCGATCCAATCTGGACATGTCAATTCCGCTAGTAGCCTAGAGGTTCTCCAGCAGATCCGGGATGAACTGGGTATCAAGGATCAGCAACATTATCAGATTTTAGAAGAACTTGGTAAGGAGCAGGAAAACTTACCGATCTTGTATCCCCACTATGGACGGGATCCTTATAAAGTACTGAGCACCATCAAACAGCGCCAGAAGACTAGTACTTCTAACCAACGCACTATCCTCAGGGAATCCCGCAAGCAGAATCGCTCTGATAAGCGCACCAAGCTGCTAAAAGACCGCCAAAATGAGAATCAACCAGGTGATCACGACTAGTCCTTGGTTTCCGAAGATAGTACATTCAACAGGGTGAGACGAGGAGGAAATACCGGAAAAAAGAGACCATTTTTCATAAAAAGAAAAAAAAAGGCTGATAATTATATGGCCACTGGTAAAACACTTATCAAAGACTTACTGGTGGTTCAGGCCGGGTACTACCGATGAAGACACGTTGAGATGAATTGTGAACTCACAATGGACAATCCCTTCATAAATAGCAATTGACGCAATTGACCCATTATTTCGGTAATTTGGAGTGACACAAAACATGCTTACGACTACAGTCATCAACTACCAAACCAACGAATTACAGGAAAAAACCCTGAAACCGGAAACTGGAATTCAAGGTGAGTATCTGATTGGCCGCCATCCAAGTTGTGACCTAGTCTTGGATAGTCCTGTAGTGAGTCGTGTACACGGCAGAATTCTATGTCAAGGGGGAAAGTATTACTTTACTGACCTCGGTAGCACCGATGGCTCTCGAATCAATAATGAGGAGGTAGATGTTAACCAAAACTGGCTCCTGAAGGAAGATGACATCATCCGCATCGGTGAATTTGTGTTGTTGGTCAAAAACCTACAGCTCTATGGCTCTAACCAGGAAAACCCAGTGGTAGATGGTAATAGCCCTGGGATAAAGCAGTGGACTAAGGGTGAGATTACTGTCCGCTGTGTACAGGTCATTGATGAGACCGATGATGTAAAAACATTCCGCTTCGTTGCCGAACCACCAATACTGTTCAGCTACAAGCCAGGTCAGTTTGTCACTCTCGATTTGGAGATTGATGGCAAACCCGTGAAGCGTTCCTACTCGATCTCTTCGTCCCCCTCACGTCCTCATACCTTAGAAATTACTGTCAAGAGAGTTCCAGCACCACCAGACGCTCCTGATCTGCCAGCGGGTTTGGTGTCTAACTGGTTGCACGACAACATCAAAGTTGGCTCCGAGGTGAGATTAAATGGTCCAATGGGTAAATTTACCTGTGCTGACCATAGAGCTGATAAACTGCTGTTCATCTCAGCAGGTAGTGGGATTACCCCGATGATGTCCATGTCCAAATGGCTTTGTGATACCGGTGCTGATGTGGATGTTGTGTTTGTCCACAGTGCTCGTAGCCCAAAAGACATCATCTTCCATCAGAAATTACAGTTGATGGCCGCTTTGCACCCTAATTTTAAGCTGGCGATTACCACCACTCGCCCAGAAATCGATCAAGCTTGGTCCGGTTATACCGGAAGACTCAATGAAGCCATGCTGGCAGAAATGGCTCCTGATTTTCGCGATCGCATTGTTTATGTCTGTGGTCCGAATCCCTTTATGGCAGGGGTGAAAGGGATGCTAGCGGGTCTGGACTTTCCGATGGAAAACTACAATGAAGAGAGCTTTGGCGGCAAAAAGCCCTCAAAAAAGAAAGCAACAGCAGCAACTCCTGAACCAGTCAAAGGGGAAGATCGTCCTAGACTACACCTAGTAGAATCACCATCAACCTCTAATGAACCCACTGTGGTCTTTGCTGAGTCTGGAAAAGAGGTCAGCTGTGATGCTGAGGATGTCATCCTAGATGTGGCGGAACAAGAAGGGGTACCATTACCAAGCGGTTGCCGCATGGGAGCCTGTGGTGCTTGTAAGCGCAAGCTTCTAGAAGGGAAGGTAGAGTATGATGAGGAGCCTGACGCTCTGGAAGACGAGGAACGGCAGGAAGGGATGATTTTGACTTGTGTGGCTCGTCCTGTAGGACGAGTAGTGGTTAGTGCTTAAACCTGTCTTGTCAAAGGTTCAATGATGAATGTAGTTGACTACTGATT
>NZ_JAAHHZ010000388.1:0-4517 GCF_010672005.1 Moorena sp. SIO4A5
TTCGTCCTCGGATTTGGACGGGTGTAAAGGAAGAGACGATTGCACCGACGCCGCCTCGGGCAAATTTCTCTTCCCAATTAATCCGTGCCTGGTTACCGGAACCATCATAGTTGTCAAATCGACCAGAGATATTAGAACGAAAGATCCGATTCTTTAGGGTCAAGTTCCGGAACTCCAAAGGTTCAAAAATTATATCCTTTTCCATTTGATTTAGTTGAATCTTGGCTTTTGTCGGAATAAAGCAAGCTACAAGCTCAATGCCTAGCATTCCAGATGCTGGCGGAATATTTTTTTAGGAAAACTATTTAATGCTCTTATTGAGAGTAAATAACAATAAGGATGTCATTTGTCTTTTGTCCTTTCTATTTTGTGACGATTATTTGGTCTGATGCCCGATTCTCTGTTATACGCTGTCGCTAAGCTAGGAATAAATTATTGTCAGTGACTATCTCCCTTGACCCCATCCCCTTGCTTTGGGTTGGGGGAGGAGTCATTGAACTATCACAAATTTGTATAAGGGCGTTTTTTAGCCAATGTTGGGTAAGTCCTGACAAAATCTTGCTCCCCAGTTGGATCTTGTTAAGTCTCTCCTCGAAAAACTAGAATTTCCAACACTTTCCATTATGACTTAACGACCATTGATATTTCATGATTATTAAGTTTTTTAACAACAATCCGGTTTTGGAAAAGCTCCCTGTGAGGATAACTATCAAGGCAATAGAGAGATTTTTGGCAGCTGAACCACCTACTTCAGCTAGCGCCCCCATTCTCCCTCAATTTATCAAAAGTATGCTATACCTCAACTAGAGTCCCTCTGTGTGCTTCATTGGTTTGATTTTTCATTGCCCTAGGATCTGGTGTTCTGCTGAAAATGTAATTTAAGTTACAACTACTAGTGGATAACTATAACCTACATAGCATTTCCATTTGAGTTGTGAACATAATCCCTTAGGGAAAGGCAAGAGGCAACAGGCATGCATGCTAGAGGTAATCAAGTATCTAGGGATTTTTTGTAATGAAAAAACTCTAATCCTTGTTTCCAATTACTTTGGAAAGGCTATCGAAATAATTCTTCAATATTTTCTGGGTTAATTTTTGTAAAAATACACCTCAAATGAATCTAAAAAATCAGGTAAAGGATCTTCCCAAAACGGCTCTGATTACTGGTGCATCCAGTGGAATTGGTTATGAATTTACCAAGTTATTTGCTCGCGATGGCTACAAGTTAGTGTTAGTCGCCAGAAGTGAGTCGAAACTATCTCAACTGGCCGAGGATTTTAGGGAAAAATTTGGGACATTCGTCAGGGTTATTCCGAAGGATTTGTCAGTTCCAGGAGCTGCACAGGAGATCTTTGACCAGCTGCAAGAGGAAGGTACCAAGGTTGATGCACTAGTCAATAACGCGGGATTCGCTACCTATGGAGCTTTTGCTGAAACAGACCTGGCTACTGAACTAGCCATGATGCAGCTAAACATAGTAGCCCTGACCCATTTGACCAAATTATTTCTGCCAGCTATGGTGCAACAACAGTATGGAAAAATTTTAAATATTGCCTCCACCGCAGCGTTTCAGCCTGGTCCGTTGATGGCAGTCTATTATGCGACGAAAGCCTATGTCCTATCCTTTTCTGAGGCAATTGCCAATGAACTCAAGGGTTCAGGGGTGACGGTAACTACTCTGTGCCCAGGACCAACAGAATCGGGTTTTCAAGCTCGGGCAAACATGGAAGACTCTAAGCTGGTTAGTGGACAAAAGATTATGAATGCTGAAACTGTTGCTAGGATTGGCTATCTTGGTCTGATGAAAAATCGAACTGTTGTTGTCCCTGGTCTCAAAAACCAGTTGCTTGCCCTGAGTATAAGATTTATGCCCCGAAATCTAGTAACCCAAGTGGTCAGAAACATGCAAGAAAGGAGCCACTAGTTCTGATGAGCCAGTGGATTGAGAAATTCTAGCTTAATAGGTGCGCTTGACCCGTAATTAAATTCGCCACGGGTCGCACCTGCTGATAGCCTTAAGGAAAATAGAAGCAATGGATAAGTCTACTGGAAAGCCTCAAGTAAGATTTGTCAACAAAACAATGAACAATGAATAATGAAAACCTACCCTTCTACCAATGTACTCGACTTGTTACGGCTTCTGGGTAATCTAGCCAGTGGCTTTATCCGTAACCCCCGTGGTTTCGACCTTGAAAAAGTATTAGGGGGTTGGATTGGTGATGTAATCAAACGCTATGGTAGTAAAAATGTCATTCTAAACTTTCTTCTCAAGAAAGTCTTGCTAGTATCTGGGCGTGACTTATCAGACCGGATTTTACAAGACCCACCAGACAGCCAAGGCTATATCGAAGGCAATCTCAAGAAGGATGGTATGTCTTTTCTTGCCCCCAACGCCCTCACTATCAGCCATGATCAACAGTGGCAGCGCCTGAGACCTTATAATGAGGGAGTGCTTGGCACAGGTTCCCAGCACCAGTACCAACAGGCTTTCCTCGAACAGGTACATCGTGCTTTTTCAAAGCCAGTATCCAACATTGAGGATATCCGGAAATGTATGGGTCAGGCAATGCTGGGCATTGTGTTTGGGGAAAATGTTGCTCCTGAGCGGTTGATCAAGGATATACAGGTGTTATTCTCAATGGTGGGAAATCCGATCAAGCGGATTCTATTGGGAAGGTTTGAAACTAAGCGTTTAGAAAAATTTTATGAAACTCTTGAGCAGCTTTGGGAAGGCAGCGAAGCGTCTGAAAAGCCATGCCTGTTGTCTATGGCTCATGGCATAAAGCCCTACACTACTGAAGAGGAACTCCTGCAACAAATCCCCCACTGGATGTTTACCTTTACTGGTTCAGGGACTGACTTGCTGGCGAGAACCCTGACTATGATTACCTCTAGACCAGAAGTGCTCGAACGGGTGCGACAGGAAATCAAGGAAGCGGGTTCGTTAGAGAAAGCCTCAACCATTGCTAAACTCAGCTATTTAGAAGCTTGTTTGTTGGAAACTGGTCGTTTGTTCCCTCCAGTGACCAGAACCTTTCACATTACAACAGCTGGCGACGCTTATAATAACACCCGTATTCCGCCAGACATGGAAATTCTACACTTTTTCCCAATCATGCAACGGGAACGGTCTTTAGACCCATCCACCGATTCGTTTGTACCTCAACGGTGGCTAGATCCGAGCGATCAGGACAATTCGACTTACTCCAATTTGTTTCTGAGAGGATCTCGTACTTGCCCCGGAAGGGATTTGATCCTGTTTGTGTGTAAGAGTGCGATCGCAATTCTCCTAGACCAGCAGCAGCTGACATCCAAAACCAATGTACTCTCCCGAGACCCTCTACCAGCCTACTTCCCAGAAAAGGATATCCAATTTGTTAACCCTTGACGGCTTGTGAAATTAATTGACAGTTGAGTGATCAGCAAAGAGTACCCGAGATGGGTACTGTCAATCCCTGTAAATTATACAACACTAGATTTATTAGTCAATCCTCTTTAATTTATAAATTAATGAGTTATGATCAACATAAAAAACTAAGAAATAGAAAGAGCTAGACAACGGTGAATTAAGGATTAATTAAGATCATGCTCAGTCCTATTCACCTAAGCTTAGGAGTGAGCAGTAAGCTCTGACCGGAATTCCTGACACTCCCAACCTAAAACACTAAATACCTCGGTAATAAAAACTAAAGGAATTAGCACAATGACAAAGAAACCTTGGCATAAGTTTCCTACTCCTCTAGCCCTGTTCAAATTAAATAAATTCCGCGAGAATATGCGGGAAGAAAACCTGCACGATACCTCCCAATTACCCACAAAAGGGGAGCCCCCTGAACCGACTCCTAGTCCTGATGGTCGCCATCTTAAAATTCGTACAGCGGATGGTTCATTTAATGACCCCAATGATCCCAAAATGGGGATGGCTGGCACCCGCTTTGGACGCAATGTACCCCTGAAACACGCCTACCCCGACGAAAAGAATTTACTCAATCCCAACCCCCGTACAATCAGTCTGAAGTTATTGACGCGGGATGAATTTGTACCAGCTTCGATCTTAAACCTAACAGCTGCAGCCTGGATTCAATTCCAGACCCACGATTGGTTTTCTCATGGCTATGATGAGTCCCAGGATAAAATCGAGATTCCTCTGGAACAGGATGACCCCTGGCCCGAAGAGCATCGACCTCTGGAAATCGAAACAACTCCAAAAGACCCCACTCGTTCTGAAGACGATACCAACAATCCTCCAACCTTTATCAACAGAGAAACTCACTGGTGGGATGCTTCCCAAATCTATGGCAGTTATCAGGAAACTATTGATAAGGTGCGTAGCCATGTCGATGGTAAGATGATAATTGGTGATGACGGTTTGTTACCTGTCAACCCAGAAAACGGAATCGATATTGTGGGCTTTGACGATAACTGGTGGATAGGACTAAGCATGTTGCATATCCTGTTCGTCAAAGAGCACAACACTATCTGTGATCATCTGAAAAAACAATACCCTGACTGGACAG
>NZ_JAAHHZ010000389.1:0-4499 GCF_010672005.1 Moorena sp. SIO4A5
GAATTCCTTGGTATTGAGGTTCCTTGAATCTGTCAGAAAGTACCTTTTCCACATGGGATTTACGGGTCTGGCTATCTACTGTACGCCACATCACTCCCGGTTCACCAGGGTTGAGAGGAGGTAGGACATGGATAACGTATATATGAGATGCATCCTTGACAAAGTCTATTGATTTTTCTAAAGCCTCAAAGGAGGTTTCAGAAAAATCAATGGGTACAAGTACACGGTCGGTGGCGAATAAGCTCATAGATTGACTCCTATGGCTTCTTTAAAAATATTATAAATACTAATCTTCTAGGAAGATTGAGTGTAAGCTATCAGCTATTAGCTATTAGCTATCATGCGCTTTAACTGAACCGGGTCGGATGAGTAAAACGATCAGGAATTTTCAACTAGCTTTACCAGCCCGTAAGGTTGTTGACTACTTCCCGTTGATTAGCGTTAGGTTGACAGCTGTTCGCGAAGCGTGAGCCATTCGCGTACCGTGGCCTTTGCCCAAGGCTCACGGCTAAATACTTACGTTTTTGAGTTTAATAAACTTCATAAGTATGATGTTTTTCACAAAAAAATATAGGGAATAAACGCTTAATTAAGCCAGGGTTATTTTTACGAATCATTTAGGACTGCTATAGAGGATATTAGGCGCACATAATGTCGAATGAGCGCCTAATATTTTCTATACGATACTTTGCACGGCAACAACTTGCGTTTTGAGTTGGGTGGGATTCAGCTAACTCTAGGGGAGTATTGAGTCGGCACATGTCAAGTATAAACAAGAGTTAGATTTCTTACTGAGGTTTCAGGTTTTTGACAAACCTCAGATTATGACCGTTTAAAGTATATGCCGATTGCGGTGAGCATTTACTTAATCTGAAACTTGCTTACTTCGATTAATAAGCGTAATACCACAGAAGACTATCGCACCGCCAAGTAAGGATAATGCTGTGGGGACTTCGTGTAACCACAACCAAGCAATAAACGTCGCGGCTACAGGAATCAAAGCTAAATAACTGCCTGCTTGTGAGGCTGGAAGCTTAGACAATACATAAGACCATGCAACGTAAGCCAAAATACCTGGGAATAGAGCCAGATAAACGATTGCTAAAGTTGAATTCAACGGTGCATTAGTAACTGACAACACGGCACGAGGTGCCAAGAAGAATAAACAGATTGCTCCTGCCCAAATTGCATAGGTTATAAATTGAATTACAGTGTATTTCTGTAGCAGTGGTTTTTGTAGCACTGAATACAAGCTGGTTGAGACGGTCGAAATAAAAACGAATAATACTCCTATCGATAGGTGAAAAACATCGCCTTCAGTGAAGGACATATTGCCTTCAGTGAAGGACATAATACCAACACCCACAATACACAACGCAATACCAATCCAACCTATTTTTTTAAGTTGTTCGTTTAAGAATAGTACTGCCAAAATTGCGATAACGCCTACTTGCGTCGAGTTAATAAAGCTTGAGACACCAGCCGTAACAGTAAGCTCACCTGTATTGAGCATGAAATTGTAAAGCGCGATACCGATAAAACCACAAAAGGAAATTAGCGGCAAATCTTCTAGTTCGGGCATTGGCATTCGGCTGATTAGGGCATACACAAGCAGAACCAGAGATGCGACTAGATATCTTAGAAAACCGACTCCGGCAGGACTGTATCCAGCCAGGGAAACCCGAATGGCAGGAAATGCGGATCCCCACAACATAAGTTTTATTAAAATGGCACCAAAAACCAGTGCTTTAGCGCGATTTTCCTTACTAATCTCAATAAACATAGCTAAAAGTCATATTTTTATATTTAATTTGAGTAAAAAAGCACTCACCTAACTCTAACAAATTCTCCGAGAGTGATCGCTTGCGATCGCTCTCGGAGTTATTCAAAGCATTGACTGAACCCCTAATTCTTTCCTTCTCAACTGGCCAAAATTTTCGATCTATTAAATTTCAGTAATTCTGAAATCTCTTTTTTGGCTGGAGTTGAGATACCTGAATCCCTACAAATTTAGCTAGTTATTAGAGAAACTTTTGCAATACAAAGTTTCGTGCCAGTACAGGTAGGTTAGTATATTCAGCTAGAGCTTCTATTGTGGTGATATCCCTTTCCTTCGCCAAAGTCAGCAAATCACTGGCACCTTGCTTTACTTGTCTGTACACAATTTCATGTCCTAGACGTTTATGATAAGTAGGTGTCTGTTCATTTTCCATTGCCTTGGTGATGCCTCCATTTTCTGTGGCTCTGAAAAATATTTCCACTTTAGAATTTCCTGCTCCACCGGGAGTTATTGCTTGACCTTGCAATGCCATAATACCCCTGTCTTTGAGAGCTTTCATGATTTCCAATCCTTCATCTCCAGGAGGAATTGCCCAATTTTCTGATAGAAGCACAGTGGAATTGTATGGAATAGCATCAAGATTGGAATGCTTTAGGGCTTTACCGAAAGTCATAGCAATAATTACCCTCGGTTCACCATTTTTACCCAATGCTTCATCAGTAAACTTTCCTGGCTCTGCTAAAGCCACACCCCAACTGGAGGGAATTCTTTGGAATGCTTCACCATTCATACGGTATCGTTCGCTTTCCAAGATGGGAACCAGTTTTTCTCCTGTGGTAGAATCTGTCTCTACAGGTTTGGTGTAGTCATAGGCTATATCTGAGACTAATACATTTTTAAAACCCTTTTCTGCCAGTCGTTTAGCTGTATCTGAACCCATTGCACCTGCTGCACCGATTAGTGAGATGGGAAGATTTTCATCGTCAGCATTAAATAATCCTTGCTCACTAGCTGCATCAAAGGCTCCAAAAAATCCACTGACTGTGTAGGCTGCTTTACCTCCACCTCCACCAACAGAGGCATCAACACCCAAAACTTGAGGTGTATGCTCATGAAGATAATCAGCTAACCTTTTATTCGGACCAAAATCAGGTGTAATGAATAGTGCACCGGCTGGAATGAAACTGTCTTCTTCTACAACATTCCCTTGAAAATCGATTTTTGTTGCTCCTGTTTGACCATTGAGGAATTTTCCTACCTCCTTGAAGATAGAAGAATACACTTCATAGGCTTTTGGATGGCTGGCATCGACAATAATCTCATGTATGTCTAAATTTTCTGATAGTATGATAGCCCGTCCACCTCGAAATTCAAGTTTTAGAAAATCCCGAGAAAAATCATATCCTTCAGGAATATCTTTTTGTGCTTCATTTTGTGCCTTCAAGTAATTTTTTATTTTACTTTCAGGTGAAATTAATTCATCTAAAGCACCCTTTTCATTTGTCTTACTAAGATATTTATGTTTAGTATGACTTTCATAAAATGAAAGCTTTAACAAAGACTCAAGGGCATTCAAACGGCTTTGCTCGTAGTCTCCCTCCACCGGAGGCTCTGCACGGGTACCGCCATAGGAGGAGTTACAATTTAATACTGCTTTTAAGTTTTTTGGATCACTAGTGCCGCTGTTATCTGGATGTACTAGTACCTCAGGACTATCAACGGATTCCCGATTGATTGCTAGAAATACAGTAGCGGTATTGGGAATTGGAATTTCATATATGTAGGTGTGTATGTTGACATACTCCTGTGCGGTTAGCTTGAGTACGTTAACTTCAGGTAAAGCTTGCATTGACATAAGTAAGTTTTATCCTTGTTGCAACTAAAAATGAGGTTTTAACGCTCTTAATCTTCTGTTTTTAGATTAAGCTTTTATCTGTCAACAACTCAACTAATTTTAGTTAGTTGTTTTGAGTCCGAACTCCATTCAAAATAACCATTAGATGAAAAATCTAAATTTGGCTTTTTGTATCGCTCATGGGGAATCGGAAATCCAGCTTTCAAATATTCCTCCAATAGGTATGCACCATCGGTAGAGTCTATTTTTAATCTGGATAATATTTTTTGTTCTACCGCTGAGGTCTGACTACGAACAAAATCTAATAATTGAGATAGGAGACCAGAACCTTCTGGTAATCGAACCTTCTTCCTGAGCCTAATATAATCTGGCAAATAATCTGCCATTGCCTCTCGTAATATCCACTTTTCAATACCATTACGTAGTTTAAGCTCAAACGGGACATTATACGCAAAACGCAGAAATTCTTTGTCCATGAATGGTGGACGTGCTTCAACGGAGTGAATCATACTGCATCGATCTGATCGTTGTAGATCTGTGCGGTACAAATTGCCCAGACGATAGGTCATTAAGTATTCAGGATCGGGAGAAGTTTTAAAGAAATCATAACCGGCTAAAACCTCATCACTTCCATCTCCGATGAGAATAATTTTGATGCCTGCATTTTTCGCCATTTTGTAAGCGAAATACATAAGGGAGGCATCCATAACATCGATGGTTTCAAATGTTTCGCAAATGGAAACAATATTAGTAACATTGCAAATCAAATCGTCAATATTAAGATATTGAACTTTATGGTCAATCTTATTTTCTTCACAGTATCGCTTAGCTATTTCTACATCAGGGGAACCTGGGAAACCAATG
>NZ_JAAHHZ010000039.1:0-62416 GCF_010672005.1 Moorena sp. SIO4A5
GGAGATGGGGAGATGGGGAGATGGAGATGGGGGAGATTTTATTAAGGGTAATTATCCGGAAATCATATAAGTTTCTATCGGCAGTGCGATCGCGTTATCAGGGGTAGGTTGCTGAGTCTCAGGTTCCCTGAGGAACCTGCCTCAATCCCCAGCACGAGGATTACTCGCGCCGGGGGAGTTGTCAAAAATAACTATTCCTGTACCTTTACAGAAGTTCCCAAAGCCACTCTGTTATACAAAGCTTTGACATCATCATTACGCATCCGGATGCAACCGTGAGACACTGCTTCTCCCACCAGTTCCTCAGCATTGGTACCATGGAAGCCGATGTAGTTTGTTCCATCACTCCAAAATGCCATCCACCTTGGACCAAGAGGGTTTTCTGGTCCTGGAGCAACGATTTCACCAGTTATAGGATGCTTCCAAACTGGATTTTGAACCATCTGTGTCACTTGGAAATTGCCTGTAGGGGTTTCCCAACCAGGCTGACCGATGGCAACTGGATAACTGGCTTCGAGTTTATCTCCTCGATAAACATAAACACGACGCTCACTTAGTTTAATCACTAAACGAGGGGTATTATTAAAGAAATCTTCCTCTTGCCGCAGATAGTGATTGACTTCTTCGAGAGGAGACAATTCTGGTGTTTCAACCCTTGGCAAAAAGCTTTCATAGCGAATTTCTTTCCAGTTAGTGAAACTAGTATTGGTTAGATCAGCGGCGGCGGTGGCTACCTCTGCGTATAATAACGGGATAGCTACACTTAAGCCACACACAATTAAGCGTTGGGTGGACAGTTTTCCGTTCACGATTTCCTCTTAGCTATTTGATATTTTATGTTATTTTAATTGATCATTTTAGTTACCCCTACTCCCTACTCCCTAAAACCAAGATAGATGTCACACTGATTGCTTAATGTTAAGTTGTGACAGCTCACTGGGGGCAACTGCACCTTTTTCAGTAATAATGGCAGTAATTAACTCCGCCGGAGTCACATCAAAAGCTGGGTTATAAAATTCCACTTTAGGGGGACAAATCACTGTCTCCCCAATCTGATAAATTTCTGAGGGGTGACGTTCTTCAATGGGAATCTCTTGGCCTGTAGATAGCTGAAAATCAATGGTTGAGATCGGAGCAGCCACAAAGAAGGGTATCTGATGAGCTTGAGCAATCAGGGCTAAACTATAGGTACCAATTTTGTTAGCCGTATCCCCATTGGCAGCAATTCGATCAGCTCCCACTACAACCGCATCAATTAGCCCTTGTTTCATACAATGGGCGGCCATGCTATCGGTAATTAAAGTAACGGGAATACCTTCTTCGACGCATTCCCAGGTCGTTAACCTAGCACCTTGCAAGCGGGGGCGGGTTTCGCCAGCATATAATCTGGCTAATCGCCCATCCCGCCACGCCGAACGCACCACTCCCAAGGAAGTACCATACCCAGCGGTTGCCAACGCTCCTGCATTACAATGGGTCAGAAGACACAGTTTGTCGGGGGTTTTCGGTAATACCTCTAATCCGCGATCGCCTATGGCTTGACAGGTTTGTAAATCCTCCAGCTGAATTTGTTTAGCTGTTTCAAGTAAGGAAGCTTTAATCTCTTCTACTGTCCCGATCGTTTCATAGGCATTTTTAAGCATCCGCATGATTGCCCAAAACAAATTCACGGCTGTAGGACGAGTTTGCCGCAACTGCTGCGCTACAACTTCAAGCTGTTCAAGGAAAGCCTTACGTTCTTGAGTTTTAATCTCTCTTGCGCCAAGGTAAATGCCATAAGCCGCTGCTACCCCAATAGCTGGTGCTCCCCGAACAATCATAGTTTTAATCGCCTCAACCATATCTTCACAGCGACTGATTTCTACAATGGCATATTTTTTGGGTAAGCTGTTTTGGTCAATAAGGATAACTCGGTCGTTTTCCCAAACAACGGGATACACTTGGTATGTGGATGAATTCATCGAAAATCTGTATATTGTTAATTTCTATATTGTTAACGGTTAACGGTTCCGTTAACCGTTAACCGTTAACTGTCAACTGTTAACATTCATAGATTAACTAACACCAGAGGGCTGTCTATTAAAGAATGCTTCCCTGATCTGTTCAGCAATTTGAGAGCCAGTTAGCCCCAAATCAGCTTTTGATTCATCGGGCTTGGCATGATCCACTAATTGATCCGGTACACCAAAGCGCTTGAGGGGAACTAATATATCATTATCCATCAGTGCTTCTGCCACCGCTGAACCAAAGCCACCCATTAAGCACCCTTCTTCTAGGGTAACTACACGACCAATTTTCTGAGCCAAGGGGAAGATTAATTCTGTATCTAGGGGCTTGACAAAACGAGCATTAATCACCGTTGTTTCAATACCATGCTCGCTAAGAATTTCAGCGGCTTGCATGGCGGTGTAAACCATACTGCCGTACCCTAGCATTAACAGGTCGTCACCATTACGCAAGAGTTCTGCTTTACCAATGGGTAGGGCTTCCCAACCATCTTCCATCAGGGGAACGCCATAACCACTACCCCGAGGATAGCGCATGGCAATCGGACCATCGGTGTGGTTTACTCCTGTAACTACCATACGTTGCAGTTCAGCTTCGTCTTTGGGAGCCATAATTACCATATTGGGAATGCATCGCAAATAGGCGATATCATACATCCCTTGGTGAGTAGGGCCATCAGCACCCACAATTCCCGCACGGTCGAGGCAGAAAAAGACCGGTAGGTTTTGGATACAAACGTCGTGAATGATTTGGTCGTAAGCCCGTTGTAAGAAGGTGGAGTAAATAGCTGCAACTGGCCGCATTCCTTCACAGGCTAGGCCAGCCGCTAGGGTGACCGCGTGTTGTTCCGCAATCCCCACATCAATGTATTGGTTAGGGAGTTTTTCTTGCAATTTATTCAACCCTGTCCCAGTAGCCATAGCTGCCGTGATGCCAATGATTTTGGGATTATTCTGAGCTAGTGTGACCAGGGTGTGGGCAAACACTTTGGAATAGCCGGGGGGTTTGGGTTTTTTAGCGGGAAGCGCTTTACCCGTAGCTAGGTTGAAGGGACTTTGGGCATGGTAACCCACTTTGTCCGCTTCTGCGATCGCATACCCCTTGCCCTTCGTAGTTGCCACATGCACCAGCACTGGTCCATCTAGCTTGTGGGCGTTGGTAAAGGTGGAAATTAACTCCTCTAGATTGTGACCATCCACCGGTCCGATGTAAGTAAAGCCAAGTTCTTCAAATACTGCTCCGACCTTAGGTACAGCTAAACGCTTCATCCCTTCCTTGAGCCGTTGCAAGTCTGGGGATAAAGACTCACCGACAAAGGGGAGATGTTTGAACTGTTCCTCCAAATTGTCAGTAATAAACTGCATTGGCTCAGAAAGCCGCACTTTGTTGAGGTAACGAGGAATAGCCCCCACATTGGGGGAGATGGACATCTCATTGTCATTGAGCACCACCAGCAGTTTAGTATGGGGTAAATGTCCTGCATGATTGATGGCTTCCAAGGCCATGCCACCGGTCAGAGCACCATCACCAATAACTGCTGCAACTTTGAAATTTTCCCCTCTGCGGTCTCGGGCGAGGGCCATACCCAAAGCAGAAGAAATACTGGTGGACGCATGACCTGCTCCAAAGTGATCAAACTTATTCTCGCAGCGCTTTAGATAACCAGCAATACCATCTTTCTGCCGTAGGGTATGGAATCGGTTATAGCGCCCCGTGAGCATTTTGTGGGGATAAGCTTGGTGTCCCACATCCCAGACTACCTTATCATAGTCAAGGTCAAGTGTTTGATACAGAGCTAGGGTTAATTCTACCACTCCCAAGCCTGGCCCTAAGTGACCACCACTAGTAGCTATGGTTTGGAGATGTTTCTCGCGAATTTGACGGGCAATTTCCTCTAGTTGACGAATCGATAGACCGTGCAACTGATTTGGATGAGTAATTTCACTGAGATGCATACCGTCTCTTTGAATTGCTACTGGATTGTGTTAATGTTTATCTTTCGACTCCCTAAAAGTATCCAATAATTTGGCGCTTCAAGGGTTATATGGAAGCTAAAGATTACCTGAAAAATGGCATTTCTGGTCAATTTTCCATTGTAAATTTTCCTGGCGACCAGCAGCCCCTCACCATTGCTCCCGATACTCCAGTAACGGAAGCGATCGCTACGATGAATCAAACTGGAAGGAGCTATGTGCTGGTAGTACAGCACCAGAAATTGGTAGGAATTTTTACAGAACGGGATGTGGTCAAAGTAGCAACAGCTGGAATGGTACACTCAGGGGTTTCCATTGCTGATGTGATGACTCAAGAGTTAATTACCTTGCCCATCATACCGACACCGGACATTTTCTTGGTAGAGTCCCAATTACGTCAACACCAGATTCGTCACCTACCCCTAGTGGATGAGCAAGGTCAAGTAGTACGTGTGGTGACCCCCCACACCATGGCAGCAATCCTCTCTGCTATCGTGACTAAGGTCGAAGACTTACAGCAACAGTTGACTCAAAAAGAAAGGGAATTAGTGGCAGCTAATCAGCGATGGCAGCAGGAAGTTGCTGTCAATCAGCAGTTTGAGGAGGAATTGGGGGAAAATGAACATGCTTGGCAGTTGAGCCAAGAACGTCTTGAGAGTATTCTGGCTGACCTAGAAGCAGTGGTATGGTCTTTTGATCCTTCGATTGACAAACTGCTTTATCTTAACAGTGCTACCGAGCAAGTCTATGGTCGCAGTATCACTGAGTTCTTCGGAAACTTACGCCTGTGGGAATCAGTGGTTCACCCAGACGATCTCGAAACCTATCAACTGGCAGAGCAAACCCTGCTGTCAACTGGTGCCAAAGATATTGACTACAGAATTTTGCGACCGGATGGAGCTGTGAGTTGGATTCGCCATCGTGCTCACCTCCTCAAGGATGCTAATAACACTCCCACTCGGATCTATAACATAGCCATCGACATCACACAGCTCAAACAGGTCGAGGAAAACCTCAAAGCTACCCTAGTTGAGAAAGAGGTGCTGCTCCAAGAAATTCACCATCGGGTCAAAAACAACTTACAAATTGTTTCTGGCTTGCTACACTTGCAATCTGTGACAATAGATGAACCCCAAACCCGACTACACCTTTCGGAAGCTCGCCATCGCCTTGAAGCCATGGCTCTAATTCATAAGAAACTTTATGGTGCCTCAGTGATAGGCAACCTGGATGTAGTCGATTATATCCAGAACCTAGCCGTGAACTTACTGGTAGCTTATCAAATAACTAGCGATAGGATTCAGTTGCACACCACTATTGAACCCATTCCGCTCAGTATTGATCAGGCCATCCCTTGCGGTCTAATCATCAATGAACTGGTATCCAATTCCCTGAAGTACGGGTTTCCCAATGGACGCTCTGGTGAGATTCACATTGAATTGCACCGTAGCGGGGACGATGACGTTGAATTGATTGTCCGAGATAATGGAGTTGGTTTACCAGAACAGTTAGATTGGCGTAATACCCAGTCTTTAGGATTATCGTTAGTTTATGACCTGGCAACGGAGCAACTAGAGGGGAGTATGTTTCAGGGCCATAGCGAGGGCACAGCTTTCAGAATATTATTCTCAACACCAACAATTGTAGAGGCAATAGGACAACAATAGTGGTTACCAGGGTGTTAGTTGTAGAAGACGAAGTTATTGTTGCTAAGACAATTGCTAGCCAGCTTAAGCAACTGGGGTATATGGTATCAGCTACTGCTTCATCTGGCTCTCAAGCCATTACCAAAGCCGCTCAAACTAAGCCTGACTTAGTGCTGATGGACATTTTCCTCAAAGGCAAGATGGATGGTATTACTGCTGCTAGGCAAATCCGTGAACATTTACGTATTCCTATCGTCTATTTAACTGCCTATGGGGATGAAGATACCTTGCAAGGGGCTAAAGTTACCCAACCCTTTGGTTATGTGACCAAACCCTTTAACGACAGAGACTTGCGGGTTGCTATTGAAATTGCTCTCCAGCAATACCAGATGGAGCAGTCGTTGCAGAGCAGCCAAGCTCAGTTGTCATCCATTTTAAACTCTATCGATGATGCAGTTATTGCTACCACGACCCAAGGTATCATTACCTTTATGAATGCTCCCGCTGAAGCTCTGACTGGCTGGAACCAATCCGAGGTATGGGGGCGAGATCTGACCTCAGTGTTGCCAATTGTTAATGATCTGACTGGTAATCTAGTCAAGTATCCCCTAGATAAAGTAATCAAGACCGGACAAGTTGTCTATCTGGGCGAGCATAACTCTTTGATTACAAAGGATGGTGGTCGAATTGCCGTTGGTAATAGTGCTTCACCCCTAAAAGACCAACTGGGAAACGTGAATGGAGTAGTGCTGGCGTTTTGGGATATCAGCGAGGATCCTCAGACAGAAATGTTAGAGCAGGTGTTGGAAAAAGAGCAAGAAATCCAAGATTTCCGCTCCCAGTTCGTCTCCACCGTTTGCCACGAATTCCGTAATCCCCTCAGTGTGATCCTAACTGCCGCTGAATTACTTAAGCGCTATGGTAATCTGGCCACTCAGGAGCAAAAGCAGCGTTATCTAAAACGAATTACTATTTCAGTAGAGCGCATGACTGAGTTGATGGAAGAGGTGTTGCTAATCGGTCAAGCTGAAGTAGGTCGGCTAGAATTTATTCCAACTCCGATGAACTTAGAGCAATTCTGCCAGGATTTAATTGCAGAACTATGCCTAGATGAAGCCAGCCGCAACCGGATTGTTTTTACCTCTGACGGGGCCTATACAGAAGTCTGTATGGATGATAGACTTATACATTACATTATAACTAATCTGCTTACCAATGCTCTGAAGTATTCTCCTTCTCATGAAATCGTGACCTTTCACCTAACTTGTGATTTGAAAGAGCAGTTGGTTGTGTTCCGCATCCAGGATAAAGGAATTGGGATTTCTGAAGCAGACCAAAATCAAATTTTCGAGTCTTTTTATCGAGCAAAAAATGTGGGAACAATTCAAGGGACTGGTCTGGGATTATCGATTGTGAAACGCTGTGTGGAACAGCATCAGGGAGAGATTGAACTGACTAGTCAATTGGGCGTTGGTACAACATTTACGATTAAAATCCCCATAGTAAGTAATGGGGAAGTCAGATGTCAGACGTGTGACGTGATAAGTGCTGATTGGCAAGGGCTCGGGAGTAGTAGCAATTAGCAATTACCTTTGTAGGGATTTAGTTCGGGTGTGTTTAAAACAAGAGTAGTTTTAAAAAAGCGAAACTTTATGTATGGAGCTTAATACCAAGGACAAATGACAAAGGACAAATGACAAAAAAACCTGGTTTAAAACTTGTTATTACTGCGGCGATCGCATTTTTTTTATTCACCTTAATTTTTACTCTACATCGACACTATACTTTTTATTCTTCCTACGATCAAGGAATTTTTAATCAAGTCTTCTGGAATGGCAGTCACGGTCGCTTCTTTCAGAGTACCCTTTCATCCCAACTGTCTACTAATGTAGTTCATAATGGGGAAGTTCCAAATGTATATTACCACCGATTAGGGCAACACTTTACTCCCGCGCTATTACTTTGGTTACCGTTATATGCTTTGTTTCCATTTCCCGCTACCCTAACGGTTTTGCAGGTAACCTTGGTAACAGCTGCTGGTGTTGTTTTGTATATCCTGGCCAGACAGTATCTGCAACCGATGTTAGCAGCAATGATTACGGTTAGCTTTTACTGTGCTAATGCTATTCTCGGTCCGACCTTAGCCAACTTCCATGACATCTGCCAAATTCCCCTGTTTGTGTTTGGGCTACTGCTAGCTATGGAAAAACGCTGGTGGTGGCTGTTTTGGTTGCTGGCAATTTTGATTTTAGCTGTGCGGGAAGATTCCGGGATAGGTTTGTTTGGTGTGGGATTCTATTTAATTGTCAGTCGGCGCTATCCTCGCATTGGTCTGGCAGTTTGTACCCTCAGTTTCGGTTACATACTTGTCTTGACCAATCTAATTATGCCTATATTTTCGGAAGATATTTCTCAACGGTTCATGATTGAGCGTTTTGGTCAGTACGCTGATGGGGATGAGGCGTCTACTCTGGAGATTATTAAGGGTATGCTGACCAATCCCTGGCGTTTACTAGTAGAACTGTTTACTCCCTTTTTTGGTACCATTCAGTATTTATTAGGTCAATGGTTACCGTTAGCATTTATACCAGCTATTGCTCCCGCTTCTTGGTCTATTGCAGCATTTCCCTTGCTCAAACTCCTGTTGGGTAAAGGTCAATCAGTGCTTGCGATTAATATCCGCTATGCGATGACCGTAGTACCTGGGCTATTTTATGGCGCGATACTTTGGTGGTCAGCTCATCCCCAATTTAGTGAAGCTGTGATCTCTGCTAGGTCTAAGTTTCGGCGCTTTTGGATTTTTTGTCTAACCCTTGCGGTAGTGTTGACCATTACCTCTAGCCCAAATCGAACCTTTTATTTCCTGCTTCCGGATTCCTACCAACCCTTTGTATATGTGCCGTTAACGCAACAGTGGTCTCGTGTAGGGTCGATCCGGTCATTACTGGCTCAGATTCCTGCAAATTCTAGTGTCTCAGCTACTACCTATCTAGTGCCTCATCTGTCAGGACGTCGGGAAGTCATCCGCTTAGGGGATTTACAGTTGCGCAATGATAATGGCGAGGTGGTGAAGGTGGATTATGCGATCGCAGATTTATGGCGGTTACAACGCTATCAAATTGCCTTTAAGCATGATGGTCAGCGGTTGCGCTCCTTAGTTAACATGATTGACCGGGTCACCAAGACTAACGAGTATGGCATCATTGGTTTTAAAGATGGTGTGATTTTGATGCAAAAAGGAGTAGCATCTAATCCAGAGGCGATGGCAGCATGGCTAAGCTTTAGGCAAGAGTTGGAGGTCTAAAGGGAACAGGGAATAGGGAACAGGGAACAGGGAGTAGGGAACAGGGAGTAGGGAGTAGGGAACAGGGAACAGGGAGTAGGGAACAGGGAGTAGGGAACAGGGAATAGGGAATATGGGATTAAAAATTATGACAATTCCGATAGGGATTGCTAAAGCGTCTTCCTGGGTACAGCTCCGGTTATTAGACCTCTTGCAAAAGTATTTTTATGATAGTGTTTATGTCAATTCTTGTCCACTGTTCCCTGTTCCCTGTTCCCTGTTCCCTACTTCTGCAAGAAGTCTATTGAGTAGTTCGGCCATAAACTGATATTTAATAATAAAGAATATCAATAAGATCAGTTCAATAAACATTAATGCCTAGCACCAGTACTACCTCCTACGCTATTGACTTTGGCACGAGCAATACGGTAATCACTCGCTGGAACCCTGTCACGGAAACGCCAGAAACGATCACGTTACCAGGACTTGCTCTGCAACTTAGTCAAAATCCTCCCTTAATTCCCAGTTTGGTGTATGTGGAAGATGCTGCTCAGGGTAAGGTTATGGTTGGACAGGCAGTACGCGATCGCGGATTGGACCTTACCAGTGACCCTCGATTCTTCCGCAGCTTCAAACGGGGGATTGGTGCTGAGGTTCAGGGATTTCTGCCAGAACTGGATGGCACCGTGATCACCTTTGAACAAGTTGGGGAATGGTTCCTCAACCAAATTATTGAAAATCTATCAGCCCTCCAGTCCGAGGCGGGGGATTCTGCGATTGAATCGGTGATTCTGACTGTGCCTGTGGATAGCTTTGAAGCTTACCGCCATTGGCTTAGTGGCATCTGTCAATCGTTGCCAGTGGAACAGGTGAGGATGCTGGATGAACCGACAGCGGCTGCCTTGGGCTATGGTATTGCCGAAGGGGATACTCTGCTAGTCATAGACTTTGGTGGTGGCACCCTGGATTTATCTCTGGTGCAGCTGAATCAGGAGGCTCAAGGGAATAAAAAACCTCTCGGGTTTATTCTTAAGTGGGGGCAAAAGTCCTTTGGTGAAGAGTCTAGCCAGAAGGTGAAGATTGCCCGTGTGCTGGCGAAAGTGGGACAAAACTTGGGTGGGACAGATATTGATAACTGGCTGGTGGATTATTTTGTGGAAACTCAAGGGTTAATGCGATCGCCTTTGACTACTCGACTAGCAGAACGCCTGAAAATTCAACTGTCTGAGCAGTCTGAGGCCACTGAAGTCTATTTTAATGATGAAACCTTCGAGAGTTACGAACTAAAACTAGACCGGGAGACCTTTGAAACTATTCTCAAAGAACACCAGTTTTTTGATACCCTTGATGATAGGATGACGGAAGTGCTGCAACAAGCAAGACGCAGCGGTATAGAAGTGCCAGATATAGATGGTGTCTTGTTAGTGGGTGGCACGGTGAACATCCCAGCAGTTCAGGCATGGGTAAACCAGTACTTCGACTCAAGCAAGGTTCGTTGCCAAAAACCCTTTGAAGCGATCGCAACTGGCGCACTTCAGCTCAGCCAAGGTATCGAAGTCCAAGATTTCCTCTACCATAGCTACGGAATTCGCTATTGGGATAGACGGCTAAAGCGTCACAACTGGCACTCTATAATTAGAGAAGGACAGCCTTACCCCATGAGTGAGCCAGTAGAACTATTCTTAGGAGCATCCGTAGAGAATCAACCGAGTATAGAGCTAATTTTAGGAGAGTTAGGCTCCCAAACTGGTGGCACAGAGATTTATTTTGAAGGCGATCGCTTGATTACTCGTCAGTTAGGCCAGGGTCAAACTGCTGTGCAACCCCTCAATGACAGGGATGGGGCAAGAAGTGTGGCTAACTTAACACCCCTGGGCAATCCCGGAAGCGATCGCATTAAACTCCAGTTTCAAGTTGATGCTGAACGTTACTTGAGAGTTACTGTTGATGATTTACTCACTAATGAAACCTTATTGGCAAATCAGGTAGTAGCTCAATTAAGTTAATTGGTCAGATCATGTTTGCTTGAATACTTATAAATAGTAGTTAATAGGGAAAAGGGAACAGGGAACAGGGAATAGTGCGTAGGGTGCGTCGTGCGTAGGGTGTGTTAGGAGCGGGCTTGCCCTCATGTTAAACTTCGTAGCGACTGTTACAACAGCCCGCTCCGTAACGCACCACCCAAGGGCTCGCTCCTAATTGCGTCGTGCAGCAAAAAGCAAACAACCTTGAATATCTGGCAGTTCCAAATCGGGGAAATCTTCTAAAATTTCAGTAACACTAACATTTTCAGCCAACATTTCTAAAATATCGGTCACTCGAATTCGCATCCCTCGAATGCAGAGACGACCACCACACTGACCAGGGGTTTGAGTAATGCGAGCGATCAAGCTGGTTTTTGAATTCATGAGGGTGTCTACAAGTTGCTTTGTTTGTATTTATTTTAGTTACCGCTATTCCTGAATCAATCGTTTAATTCAGCTATCACATCATCAACTGTCCCTCGAAAAACGTTACCTTGTTTATAGTCTTGGTGAGCTTTAGTAATATTAACAGCGATTTCTTCTCTTCTTTGTTCAATTTGTCTATGTCTAACAATAT
Organism: Moorena sp. SIO4A5; assembly: GCF_010672005.1. Classification (NCBI taxonomy): domain Bacteria; kingdom Bacillati; phylum Cyanobacteriota; class Cyanophyceae; order Coleofasciculales; family Coleofasciculaceae; genus Moorena; species Moorena sp. SIO4A5. The sequence continues at coordinate 11,511 of NZ_JAAHHZ010000039.1, forward strand.
TAATTAAATCGCTCTGTTCCTCTAAAGAAAGAGCGTCAATCATTTCTAAAATTTGATTGAATTGACTTATTTGCATATTTTTGACTCTTTTAAGCTACGGGCGATCGGATTATGAGTCCGATAGAGTTATTGTAACTCACAATAAAAGATAAAATATTAGGGTAACAAGTGTGAAAATCAAGGGTTTTGGGTGGTGCCTTCCTTATAATCAATCGGTTGAAGCAGCAGATGTTGATTACTTTGAAGGCACCCTACAATACGCTAAGCACTATTGCCTCTTATCTCTTCCCTGTTCCCTGTTCCCTGTTCCCTGTTCCCTAAAATTTGTACCTCACCTAATTGAGAGGTTGTCTGAGAAGTCTCATTTGCTACATCCAAGCCCCCTAAATCCCCCAATTTTGGGGGACTTTTACCAGCAAATTGATTCTTGTTCCCCCCAGAATTGGGGGGCTAGGGGGGCAAAATTCAGTATCAAAAAACTTTTCAGATATCCTCTGAAAACCGCTATAGTTTAATTAGGTTTTGATAACAGTACGGTTTTAGTAGGAGATCCCTCTATGATTCTATCAGCAACCAAAACCGGTATCAGTCCAGAAGAATTTATTGCTCAGTATGGAGACGATCAACGTTACGAACTCATTGATGGAGAGCTAATTGAGATGGAACCAACTGGCCCCCACGAGCAAGTAGTGGCGTTGATTAGCCGAAAGCTTAATGTAGAAATAGATCGTTTAGATGTACCTTATTTTATCCCACACCGTTGCTTAATTCAGCCCTTGGAAACCTTCAACGCTTTCAGACCAGATCTGGTTGTGCTTGATGAAGGAGAACTAATCAACGAACCACTTTGGGCAAGGGAACCAGTGATAACTCTGGGTACTACTGTAAAACTTGTGGTTGAAGTCGTTAGTACAAACTGGCAGAATGATTATGCTCGTAAGTATGAAGATTACGAAACTTTGGGAATTCCAGAATACTGGATTGTAGATTATCTCGGTATTGGCGGAAAATACTTTATTGGTAGCCCCAAACAACCGACGGTAACGGTCTGCTGTATGGTAGATGATCAATATCAAAACGTAATGTTTCGTAGAGGGGATTGTCTCAAATCTTCGCTTTTTCCTAATCTTAAGTTATCTACAGATCAATTATTTATAGGGCTGCGCTGAGGCAAGGGGAAAGGATCTCTAGTTTGACCCGGTGGTGCGTTACGGGCCGGGCTGTCTCAACCGATATCAACAGGGAGAAAATCAAGGGGAGCCCGTCCCTAACACACCCTACGCCAATATTGCCTCTTATCTCTTCCCTGTTCCCTGTTCCCTGTTCCCTGTTCCCTAAAATTTGTACCTTACTTAATTAAAAAATTTGTAAATTAGATAGCTTCTAGTTTTCCGGAATAACCGGCAAATTCGGTAACTCAGTCTTGATATAACCTCTGTAATAAGAACTCTCCAAATAGGATTTAAATTGCAGCATATCTATCTGGTTGACTTCTAGTGGAACTCCACCAAAATCAATAATGGCTTCTATCGGTACATCCTTAATCAAGCTGTTTTTTACATAACCACTACGATTACTACTGAATGTACCCAATTTAACTTTTGTAGCTACATATTCTTTCCCTTGCTGAAATAGTCTACTTCTTGCAGAAGAATTGCGATTAGAATATAAACGCAACTGAACATTTTCTTTGGTACTTGTAATTAATATAGCACAACTTATTGATTGAGTACTTGAATTTATATTGGGAGATTTTTGGCAATTTTTAAATTGATATATAATACCTTTACGTTCAAATATTTTAGGTTTATCTTGAGTAATTATAGTGGGTGGAACTGTCGGAGTTGGTGAAATTTCTGGAGAAGGAACAACAGGAGGTGGACTGGTTTCTATTTTAGCGATTTTAGCATTTAATTCTTGATTTATATTCTCTAGTTTATCATTTTGTATTTCTATTTTTTTTAGTTCATATTGGAGATTTTTTAATTGTATATTAATCTCATCATCCTTAGTAATTTTAATTCCTACTAATTCGGGAAACTTTGTCACAATAAATTTTCGGACTTTATACCCTCCAAAGGCAAATAATGGTGCTGTAACAATGATTAGGATTAAGGCAAACTTAAAAGAGTTTTGCCATGTCTGCGTTTTCGATTCTCTATCCATTGGTTCACACACCTCATCAATATCATTTTCAATAAGTAGATCAGATAGTTCTAAGTCCGTTAAAATATCCATCACCGCTGTAATGGGGATTCTTCCATGCAGCTCATTTTTACGTTTGGAAAGCCGTTTTACTAATTCTTCTAATTGCTCTTGGGTTAAGCTATTATTTTTGGTAATTCTTCCCTCCAGCTTATCTTTCCGTTTGGAAAGCAGTTGTATTAATTCTTGGCATTGCTCTTGGGTTAAGCTATTTTTGCTCATCTGATTGACCTTAAATTTAGTTTTTTTATAGCTAAGCCTCTCTCCATCCCTCAATGAGAGCCATAAAAATATCAACTAAGGGATGGTCTATCGCTTGCTTAAAAGCTTCTTTTCCTCCTGATTCGAGGGCATGAATTACCTTAGATTTCAGGGTTGGGTTATTCTTTATTTCCTCAGCAGCCGTGGCTACAACTGTTAACTTTTCTATTTCAGTAGTAGTAGGATTATTCTGAGATAGTTGGTTTAGGAGTTGCTGGATTTCTTCTGCTGCTTCCGTTAGGTTTTTGTCAGGTGCTTCGTTAATATTTTGTTTAGGATCATTTTGCTGAATAGTAACAGACTGAGCTGTGTCAACATGGCTCTCCATGTTAATATTGGCACCACGCTGGTCACGCATGTCAATATTATTAATATTAGTAGTTTCTTTCTCTGCCATTGTTTCAACAACTCCCATTAATCTAGTATTGTCTTTACGTATACATTCTATTTGTTTATCAAAAAACTCTGTTTGTTCATATAAAAGCTTTATCTCTATATCTTTAGCCTCTAATTTTGCATTGTATTCTGCGCGAAATTTTCGCTCGTATTCGGCTTCATCAACCTTTTCAGGGACTTTTACACGAATAACAAAAGCACCGTCGCCTTTATTTTCCATCGTCTGTATGAATGGTCGCTCTTCTGTGTCGTTTTCCACTTGAAGGTCTTGAAAGGTTTTCAGAAAAGTCTGCCAGTCGATACCATCTTGAAAAACTAAATCGACAGTATGAGGAATTCTCTGAGCTAATTTAGCAAATTCCCCTGCTTCAAAATTTCTCTGTTGGTCAGCAGGACGACGTTTTGTATATTGAGCATTGTCAGGAGATAGTTTCAGGAAAATATAATCGCATTTAATTTCAATTAGTTTAGTAGTATTGCTGATTCCCCAATCTTCGATACATGCTCCCGTTAAGGTGGCTCCGGTTAAATCTGCTCCTTCTAGTAACGTTTGAACTAACTTAGCTCTGGAGAAATTAGCATTTTCTAAGTTAGCTCGGTTTAAGTCTGTTCCAATGAAGCTAGCATCTTGTAGATTAGCTCCCTTTAAATTAATACCTCTTAAGTCAAGACGATCAAAGTTTTTATCTTGTCCGTTTCCAGTTATGAGTAATTGTCTAACGTTTTTATTTTGAAGGTAGCTTGTTGCTAGTCTAGCTTGGTCAAGCTTAGTAGTATTTTGCCAACAACTACGAGTGAGAGTAGCCTTTGTTAAATCTGTACTTTTGAGGATAGCTCTCGTAAAATCGGCATCAGTTAGGTTAGCTTCGTAAAAACTGGTTCCTGCTGTAGCAACAAAACCAATCACAAGATTACGAATCCAAGCATTCTTGGGATCGTCCTTTAGAGCACGCCAGCCCAAGTACATGGTAAGTAAAACGAAGGCTAAAGCTAAGGCTAAAGCTAAGGCTTCACCTATGTCGAATGCTACAGCTGCAGCTTCCGCTCCAGCTACCGCTACCGCTTCGGCTACAGCTACCGCTATGGCTAGGGCTACGGATCCACCTAGAGCTTCGGCCATGGCGAAGGATCCAACTACCGCTACAACTTCGACTACGGCTAAGGTTCCGGCTACAGCAAATGCTACAGCTACACCTCCGGCAAAAGGTACGGCTATAGCTGCGGCTACCGCTACCGCTACGGCTAGGGCTACGGCTCCTTTGATATTTTGACGAATGATAACAGCAAATAAGACAACTATTACAATCAAAGCTATCCAGCTGTAAACTTGCTCTGCTACGCCGCTAGAGCGAACTATTAATACTACTAACGCCCCACCAAAGAAGGAGCACATTCCCGATAGTCCTGATGTGATCCATGAAAGCAACAGAAGAACAATTACCAATCGTCTTTGTAATCCTGCCTTCGCTTTACAGAACTTAGTTCCTGTTAAATTAGCATTCTTAAAATTTGCCCCTCTAATATCAGCTTCACTAAAATCTGCTCCTGAAAGGTCTTTCTCCTGAAATGACTGACCTCTAAGATTTGCCCTGCGGAAATCCCTTTCTCCTGCTGAATACTTTTCCAGAACTTCATTAGCTTTCATCAGCCAGAATTATATATAGCGGTGTTCAATTAGGTTAGGTACTTTCGTTATGGATTAATGGCAACAGAGAGCAGGAAACAGGAAATCTATAAAAAGCCTGAAGTCCTATCCGTCGCACATTTAATCTGCTAATTTTCTAACGAAAAGGGTACCTATGTACCTGATAGTTATGAAAAACGCTGTATATAGGAAATGTAACTGGGAGTATAAAACAAAAATTATCACAATTCATTTGATTTTCAGGTAAATGCTGCCTCGCTTCTTATTTAAACTATTTAGATCTGGGATGTCAACACACTTATTGTGGGAAAAGTCATGCAGGCAATATGCAGAAGGGAATAGAGAAAAAAAAGCAAAAATTTTATTTAATAAGAGAAAAAAACTCCTAGGTTTACATCATAGTGGGCGCATACCCTCTACTCACAACCTTGCTGCCGTGCCACCGTTGCGATGCTCTTTTGGAGCCCCTAAAAGCGATTGGCCGTAGGCCACGCTACGCGATGAAGCAAAGCTTCCGCGCTTGTGCGATCGCATCTATACTAGAGAAGTTTAGTTATAGTTTAATACTATAATAAATAATCATTGTTAATTTTTATAAATATTTATTAATAAACCTTGCCTTATTGTGTTGATTAACCTACAGACTGTTTCGGATAGAGACTCAGGGATAGGTTGTTGTAGCTGAAGCCGACTCTACCGTTGCGATGCTCCGTTCGCGTAGCGTGGCCAACGACCAAGGAGCCGCTAAAAGCGATCGCACCATTCCCTTGAAACCTTATTCTTTTACTTCAGCAAAGCTGCCTTCGATAAACTTTTATTATCGGTATTCAACCAGACTTAAGATGAATGCTTACAAGCAACTCAAGGAAATATTAACCTGCTATACTTAAGTATAAATGAGGAAAAAACCGTGAACTCTATTCCTATCAAGCAATTTAAGACTAACATTCAAGACTTTATTAAACAAGTCATTAATCAACATACTCCCCTCAAAATCACCGATCCCAATCAGGGAGACTTTATTATTATTAGTGCCGAAGATTGGGAACAACAACAAGAAACATTGTATGTATTACAAAATAGCCATTTAATGGAACAGATTAACCATTCTCAAGCTACCCATACCAAAAATAAAGGCTACTCTCCCAATCAACAAGAACTAGATGAGATACTTAGTATTTGAGGGCAAAACTTGGGAAATTTACGAATAACTTCGTAAAAAAGACAAAAAACTCCATCAAACCCTTTGTAAAATCATCAAAGAAATGCTGAGAGACGATCCCGCTAAAGGAATGGGAAAACCTGAACCGTTAAAACATAATTTATCGGGGTTGTGGTCAAGAATAATTTCTCAAAAAGATCGCCTTATTTACAAATTTGATGATAACTATGTTTATATTTTTGCAATAGGTGGTCATTACGATCAATTTAATTAATTTTAGTTGATGTAGGGTGGGCAGTGCTTAATACAGATCAGCTGACAAAACCCGTTACTAGGCACTGCCCACCATAGGTGTAGCCCCAATCATACAGCCGTTTTCAGATGAATTGACCTCACTACCTTTAGCTGCAAGCCCCCTAAATCCCCGACTATCAAAAAGCGAAGCATCCGCTAATTCCCCCCAAAATTGGGGGGTTAGGGGGGCGGGGGACTTTAACTCAATTTCCCCCCAAATTTGGGGGGCTAGGGGGGCAAAATTTGCTGTAAGCCGATAGCTGTTCGCGTAGCGCATTAGCTGATAGCTGATAGCTGATAGCTGATAGCTGATAGCTTACAAAAAAAATAGCCGTAGAAATACTATCCACGGCTAGATCAATACTGTAAACGCAATTGTCTTGTCTATCAGTTTCCGAATCAATCCGGATGTGATCCTACCGGACCAGACCGGGGGGGAAACCCCCCCATAAATTTAACCTATTAACGCCAAGTTTGATACTTGGTTGCAAAACTAATTACTTGCCCCGGAATGCCGGTTGCTTGCAAAGGGCTCCAGTCGGAAACCGACCCATACCCCAGTGCAGAAAGACCGTAAATAGTCTTAATTACTGCTTCAGGAGAGCCCTTAATGTACTTAATACGTTGTTTTTTTAGATTATTGTCGTGATTCGGAATAAAGTCTGTAGACATGAGTAAAAAACTAAATTACGTTTATACTGATTATTGTAATGATTATAAATTATTTGTCAAGGGTTTTTATAAATTTTTTTTCCGGGGGTAATTTTAGGATAAAAAAAAAAGCGAATGCTAAATTATCAGCATTCAGCTATCAGCTATAGCCAAGGAAACAGGTGTACCTGATAGTGAGGAAAAACGCTGTTATCATTTATTATCTGAATGGTTGCGATCAGAGATTGATAATTTTTCAAATTTGTTCAGATATTACTTGACTATATCTAGCGATTGGCAGATCAGTTAATTATAAAAATGGTGCAAAAAAAAATTAAATTGCTATAGACTAATAAGTACCACCTACTTATTAGACCCTAGCCGCGATGTCTTTGACTCAAGAATTAAAAAATCCAACAGAAATTGCAACAACTGTACCGGAAGATGTTATATTCCCCCCTAGGGATTTACTCAGTGACGAACCACCTTTGGAAACTGATCTACATCGACTACAAATGACCCTACTCATCCAATGCCTAGAGTGGTTGTGGGATGAGCGTGATGATTTCTATGTCTCGGGAAATCTGACTATTTATTACAGTCCTCGACAACGTAAGTCTGAAGAATTCCGTGGGCCTGACTTTTTTGTGGTGCTGGGAACTGAGCGCAAACCTCGGAATAGTTGGGTAGTGTGGCAAGAAGAGGGGAAGTATCCTAATGTGATTGTAGAAATTATTTCCCCGACCACGGCAGATACGGACCGAGGATTAAAGAAACAAATCTACCAGGATACATTCCGTACTCCCGACTATTTCTGGTTTGACCCCAACACCCTGGAATTGAAGGGCTTTCACTTGGTAGATGGTTGTTATCTCGAACTTGAGCCTAATCAAGAAGGTTGGTTGTGGAGTCAACAGTTGGCACTATATTTGGGAATTTATGACTCAAAATTACGTTGGTTTACCGCAGAAGGACAACTAGTTCCCACCCCTACTGAAGCAGCCGAACTCGAAAAGCAACGAGCCGAACAAGAATGTCAAAAAAAGGAACAAGCTCAGGAGCAATTATCTCAAATGGAGTCATTGTTAGCTCGTTATCGAGAACAGTTTGGTGATTTGCCTGAGTGATATAGCATTTCTCATAGCTATGAGATACACAGGTTTTTTTTCCTGTTCCCTGTTCCCTGTTCCCTGTTCCCTAAAACCCATAATGAAAGTACCTCACCCCATTGATAACTGCTAGATCTGTAATGAATGTAATTGTGTATAGGTTCCATGTTTCGCCAGCAGTTGAGCGTGATTGCCAACTTCTACAATATGCCCTCGTTCCATAACTACAATCCGGTCAGCTTTCCGAATCGTTGACAGGCGATGAGCTACCACAAACGTTGTGCGGTTTTCCATCAAGTGTTCCAAAGCGTCCTGAATCAAAGCTTCCGAAGCAGTATCTAGAGACGATGTTGCTTCATCGAGAACTAACACCCGTGGATTACGAATTAAAGCACGAGCAATCGCTAATCGTTGCCGTTGACCACCAGAAAGTTTTGCCCCATTTTCCCCAATTAGAGTATCAAGTCCCGAGGGCAATTCCTGAATAAATTCTAAAGCATTGGCATCCTGAATCGCCTTGATTAACTGTTCTTCATCCAATTGTTTACTGCCGTACACAATATTCTCTCGCACCGTACCTTCAAATAAGATAGTCTCCTGGGAAACCACTGACAGGAATTTCCGATAGGTCTGTAGGTCGAGGCTACTCATATCTGTACCATCTAGTAAAACTCTTCCGGTCGTGGGAGCCATGAAACCAATAATCAGACTTAATAAGGTAGATTTTCCGGCTCCGGATGGTCCGACGATGGCAATGGTTTCCCCAGGATTGACCTGTAGACAAAAGTCTTCAATGGCAAACTGTTCCGTATCGGGATACTTATAACTAAGGGACTCAAAGGTGAATTCACCACGCAGCTGTTGCAGAGCTATCTTACCAGGATTGCGCTCTAGGTCAGGACACTCCAGAATTTCACCCACTGAGCGAATGGATTCAAAACCTTTGCCAATCTGTGGCAATACAGCTAAAATTTGCACTATCGAGCTAGTCAGGGAATCAAAATAACCAGTCAGTAACACCACATCCCCCACTGTGATTGCCCATTGCTTGGTATAGACTAACCAGGCTGAGGTGATCAAGCAAACCAGACTGAATAACCGTAGGGTTACCCAAGAAGAAGAATCGGTGATGGCGTTAATCGAGTCAAGTCGCACCGCTGCCTGTTTGACCGTCACTAACTTGCCATCAATCCTTTCTATCTCAGTCTGTTGAGCACCATGAGCTCGTGTGACTGGGATTAGCTGAATCATCTCGATTAAGCTAGCTGCCATTTCTTCTAGTTGTTGTCGGAAAGCAGAATTGCGATCGCGAATCGGTCCTCTGAGTACCGAGATCAGAATCACAGCCGCTGGGACAGTTCCCAGGAAGAACAGCAGGAACCAAGGAGCACGAATAGCAGTAGCGACAATTGCTACTAAGATAGTTAGCATAGCTGCAGGGACAAACTGGAACAGGGTTGTTGCCAACCCTTGAATTTGTTCCACATCCCGCAAGAGTTTGGTTTGTAGTGCTCCCTTGCTGTTATTTTTGTAGAACCCAATTGAAAGCAGTTGCAGCTGCTGGGTGATTAGTGAGCGCAGATTCGACTCCATGTTGCGAGTCGCGAGACTCATAAACCGGATGTGTAAGTAATGGGTGGGGATATTTTGCACTACAGAAATCCCTAAGATAGCCCCATTAATCCATAACTCCGACAGTGGGTGAGTGCTTGGGTTGGCAATAATATCAATTACATTAGCAATCACCAATGGTCTGATCCATTCCGGACTGTGTTTGATCACATACACCGCCATCGACAGTCCGATTTTACCTAGGTCTTGGCGGTAGAGATAAAGTAGTGTCCGGAAGGGATACTCACTCCGATACTCTTGAGGAGGTGACTCCTTGGGTAGATTAGATGGTGCCGTAACACTTGCCACTGATAATGCTTTCATGTCCCCAGTCTGTATGTCTCTTCTAACTGCTACTGTCTTGCCACATGGACTGTAAAGAAACAGACAAGGAATTGTCGATGATTATAAAGAAACAAAAAATATTTTTTTTATCGAAACTAGGTCTTTTTTACAGTATTTATCGTTGCCAAAAATAGTACTATGTTAAAATTAATTGGAGCGCAAAATGATAACAGCCACTAGCCAGATTTACTATTGTTTAATTGCCGTGATATTCTTCTTTGCTCTGGATTGGGTTTGTATTTTAGGTTCTTCAGTACCTTTTATGCTAAATTTCAACTTAAAAAACTCATAAAGCTTACTGTATAAGGAAAATGAGGCTATTTAACTAACAAAATTTTCTGAATACGGCCTCTTTACACTACTCCCTGCTCCCTTAGCTAAAGTGTTTATTTAGCATAACAAGTACGGAAGAGCCGTATTTTATATATTATTGTCTGAGCCAGTAAGTATTTGATAATGGGTAAACACAGCCACAAAACATTCTATTTATAATATTATTGTTCCCTGAGATTTTTTGTTAAAACTGAAGTCTGTGGACTATTGTGGTAAGGGCTAGCGCTCAAGGAGAGCAAGGCTGATGATTGAACCCAGAAAAAAAGGCTTTTTCCAAACTCGACCCATCCTTCCCCCTTGAGTATTAAAATAGCTAGCGCTGTAAACTTCTAGGATCGAGAGCATCCCGCAACCCATCCCCAAGTAAATTAAACGCCAACACCGTCAGAATAATCAGCAGTGCTGGGGGCCAAATCAACCAAGGCTGTAGCACGATGATTGAGGCATTGGTTGCCAAAGACAACAAATTTCCCCAGGACGGGTCCGGTTGCTGAATTCCCAACCCAATTAAACTCAGCACCGACTCGGCCACAATGAAACCAGGAACTGCCAAGGTTGCTGATATAATCACATAGGAAGCTGTCTGGGGCAGAACGTGCCGTACAATGATATAAAAGGGATTCGCCCCCATAGTTTTGGCAGCTTGGACAAATTCCCGCTCCTTAATCGATAACACCTGTCCTCGGATCACTCGTGCTAAGCCAGACCAGCTAATAAACGAGGTAATCAAAACAATTAACAAAAACCGTTGGGCACTAGTTAGACCAGGTGGTAGCACAGCAGCTAAGGCGACGAGTAGGTAAATACCAGGAATAGTCATCAAAACTTCTACCAGACGCATGATGATCCCATCTACCCAGCCGCCGAAATAGCCAGAAATTCCCCCAATGATTAGACCAAGGGGAAAGGAGATCGCAATTCCGACTAGACCAATACTAAGACTAATCCGACCCCCATACACCAAGCGACTAAACTGATCACGAGCTTGCTCATCGGTACCTAATAGATTAATCTTACCCTCACCCACTGTACCGAACAGGTGACGGTTGAAGGGAATCACTCTAAACAACTTATACTCCGGAACTGGAACAAATAGACCCACTGGCGAAGGCTTTTGCCAGTCTACAATCAGTTTGCGATCGCCTGTCTCTAAATCCGTTGGTCCTTGGGTTGTGGGATAGACATGGGGACCAATAAACTTTTTGGTTTGCTGGTTACGCCAGTAGATCTTGGTAGGTGGTAGCAGGGAACCATCTGGCTGAGACACATAAGGATCATAGGGAGCAACAACATCTGCTGCAATGACAATTAGATAAAACGTCAATAATAGCAATGCCCCAAAACGGGCGAGAGGGTTCTTGGTAAGTTTTTGCCACCAGTTCATAGGATTCTGACTAGGATTCTGACTCCGGAAGGGCGAAAAGCACCTCGCGTTTACTTAGTATGGGTCTTATTAGTATGGGTCTTATTAGTATGGGCGTGTCTTGGATTAGCTATGTTTTACCCATACCCCATACTAATAAGATGGTATCGAAATCTGGTGCAACCATCCTTGAGCCAACACCCTTGACCCAACACCGTTCACCCTTAAGCCTTCACCTTTAATAGCTTCTGGTTATATAGCGCTTATCATATTAATGAGGTACACAGGATTTTTTCCCTATTCCCTATTCCCTATTCCCTATTCCCTATTCCCTATTACCTGTTCCCTAAAACCCGGGATTAAAGTACCTCAACAGATTGGTAACTGCTATACATTAACCTTTTGTGTCATTTTCACCATTCCATTTTGATTTTCTGAGTGTTCAACCACAAACACATTGGAGAAGAGATTAGCCGTAATTTGTTTACCTTCCTGAGTTAAGGATAGGTAACGCAAGGCATCCTGAATATAAGGATATACCCCATTCCAGTAAAACTTAGAGTAGCCTTCCCGCAGATCTCCAGGATGGCGGTAGCCAATGGCTTTGTTAAATCCAGTTTCTTCAAACTCGTAGAACAAAGCACTAGTTTTTTTGAGATAGCGTGGGTCACTCAGTTGACCAATCAAGTCAGAGGCGCGAATTAATCCAGGATAGTTACCTGTATCTTGATGATCCCCTTGCTTCGGCACAGGGAAACGAGTCAGTTCAATGTTGCGCTTGATAAACTCGGCATCAATCAGGTTGTGACCACCAAAGCGCTCATCAATAAATAATTTTGCCCGATCGACATGATAAGGAGTCAGAGCAGCATCGGTAGACCCTTGGCGTAAATGAACCATCTCCCCATTTTGACCAGTAGCGTAGAGTCGTTCATTTTCTCGGTCTTGGCGACATACTCCTTTAACATAGCCAATATCATGACATGCCAAAGAAATGATAAAGTGTAACCAATCATGAGGAGTTACACCACCTTCACGGATATGTTTGCCTCGCAAAATCTCTTGTCCGACGAGGGTAACTAGGATGGAGTGTTCCACATTGTGATAGAGGGCATCACTGTTGGCAATATTTTCCATGGCCATGCTGCCAGCCCAAGCAATTATATCTTCGTTGTCAGGTTTGAGTCCCCCGTAAGTTCGGCGGTAGCCTTCCCGGAGTCTTATAACAAAGGCGTTAATTAGAATTTCAGTGGTGTTAAACATGATTTTTGATTGACTTAAATGCTAAGACAAAGTCCAGTATTCCCATGACACTGGCTTAGTTTTACTAGTTTGGTAGAATTCAATTTTTGGTAGTTTAACCTTTTGTATAGCTCCCTTAGGGTTAACGCCTTAGATCTAAACTCTGAGATCTAAACTGGGTAATCCTTGGACGCTATATCAGCAGCAATGGGGAACGCTAATATTTGTCTTCAGCTTACCAAAAACCCAAGCTGAAAGCCCCGATCAGATCATGTCCAGGTAATTAACCTTAATAAAAATCTTCCCCATCTCCCTATCAATCTTTTTTATAATGAGTATTTTTGCGGACTTGATCTACCAATTCTCAATCGAGTCAAGTCCTTGACCCAATTAAGAAGTGGTATAATACCAATACTAGTTAAATAATAGTTAAAAAAATAATTAAAGGATTGCGGGTGTAATTCAGTGGTAGAATGTCAGCTTCCCAAGCTGAACGTCGTCGGTTCGAGTCCGATCACCCGCTTGTTGGATCCATGCTAACCAGTATACCCTGGTGAATAAATCACACCAGGTGTGTGGTCAGGATTAATTTCAACCACCAAGTCTACTAGATTTGGGTTTCTAGTCAGGGGTGTAATGAATAATTCTGGATGGAGAGCTTTCCAAAAATAGTTGACAAAATCTCTAATTTGTGCATCTCCCATCCCGGACTTCCCCTGAGCAATCATCTGTTTCTCTGCCTGTAGTCGCCATTGCTGACTGAGGCGGTAGTCAGTAGGGTAGAGTACCATCAATCGGTCTAATCGTTCCCACAGCGGTACATAAAGCCTCAGTTGCTGATTCATATCCCGAGCAAACTCTCGGTCTTCCAGGGTCTGAATCGGTTCTGGAAGGGAGCCATCAAACACCTCTGGCTCAATGGGTCGAACCCCAACAAACCACCCTTCAAACAATACAATATCAATACTTTCGACCACCTCTGGAGTGATTCGGTCTCCAGCCCCCCCAAAAGCTGACTTATCAAACCGAGGCACGAGGATTTCTGCGGTAGGGGAAGGGGATCGTAATTGGTCTAATAGCTGTAAACCCAGCTCAACATCATGAGTGCCAGGGGGACCACGCCAGATCAGCCTGGGGTCTTGTTCTTGAAGCTGTTGTCGCTCCTTGTAGGTTTTGTAGAGGTCATCGATAGACAGGGTGAGAGTGCGTTCGCCTAATTTGTGGATAATCACACTTAAGACTGCCGCTAGAGTCGTTTTCCCAGTGCCCTGCCCTCCTAATATGCCTTGAATCAAAGGACGTCCCAGCTGTTTACGACAGGATACCAACGCCATGGCTAAAGGAAGCCAGAGGTTCCAAAGGGATAAGAGAGTCTTTTGCTGTGTTTCAGGAGTAGTTTCAAAATACGGTAGAGCGAGAATATCTGGGTAGACTATCTCAAACAAATGCGATCGCGCTTGGATTACCTGTTCACCATTATCCTCTGTGATGCCAAACGCCTTTGCCTTTTGGTGATCAGCCAGTTCCTCAGCCAACAGTTGCTGACATTCAAGGGGATTTGGTTTTTGTCCTGATACCCACTGCTCTAGAATTGGACCAACGCTCTTGGTGTCTCTTTTCATTTATCGTTTGTCGGTCAGTAGTTGCATGGGAAATATCGCTTCTGAGGACTCAGCAGTGATTACTAACTGATTAATAACTGATTACTATTTCAAGAGCCAAGCTTGAAGGCTTCTAAATACATACTGTATACCAGACCAATCTTAAAAGCATTGACTAGATCTGCCAACCATGAAACCCGGTCAACGGTTTGATTTGATTTACCTTTTGGAAATTTACCGCTATAAATCAACCAGCTAAGTGGTTCTGTAAAAATAATCAACATCCCAGATAGTATCAATTCCTGGCCAGTTCCTGCTGTAGTACACAGGCCTTGTCCTACCAAGAAGCCACACAGAAAGCTAATCAGGATCATGGACAGGCGTCGCCAGGGATTAGCAAACCATAGCCCCAGCCGCGTCGATAAAAAATCAACTAAATTATTAAGACGGGTATTCTGCATCTACTACACTCAATGAAACAAGAATAACACACCTGTAGACCATGCTATCCCTTTTGGACTCATGATAGCCTGCTAGACCTCAATCACCCCCTAGCCCATTGATGAAGTTTAAATTAACTAATAGGTTTAAAAATTGGTGGCAATCTTGGCAACAGCATCCCACCACCCTATGGACACTTTCTATTCTGTGGTTACTCCTGATCAGCTGGCTAGCTTTTTTGTGGAATTTGGGCAACATCGGTTTAGTAGATGAAACTGAACCCTTGTTTGCTGAGGCCGCTCGCCAGATGACGGTTACAGGTGACTGGATTACCCCTTATTTCAATGGTGAGACTCGCTTTGATAAACCACCCCTAATCTACTGGTTGATGGCAATTGGTTACCGGTTGATTGGGGTGAATGAATGGGCAGTAAGACTGCCGTCAGCCCTGAGTGCGATCGCATTAACTGGATTAGGCTTTTACACCCTACGATATTATGGGATTTCCCGTCCTGCTGGCTTTACCCCTGATCTAGATTCTAGTCAGCACAGGGATAGCCAAATCAACCCTTCCTATCTCCAGCGGCAGTTGTGGATCTGTGCCTGGATTGGTTCGACCCTGATGGCAGTGAATCTTCAAACCATTATCTGGGCAAGAACCGGTGTCTCAGATATGCTACTCAGCGCCTGTGTAGGGGGTGCATTACTAAGCTTTTTTCTAGGGTATGCCCATGGAAACCAGAGGAGCACAGCAGCACAGGAGCTCGGAAGCAGCGAAACAACTGTTGCTAAAAGCCCCTCACCCCCTCACAAACACCCTTGCGGTTGGTACCTAGCCTGTTATGTGCTCATTGCTCTAGCTATCCTTACCAAAGGACCAGTTGGTATCGTTCTACCCACACTAATTATTGGTGGTTTTCTGCTTTACCTGGGCAATGGCAGGGAAGTATTGCAGGAAATGTGCTTATTTAGAGGCATTGTGATTATTTTGGCTCTGACACTGCCTTGGTATGTATTAGTAACCCTAGCCAATGGGCAAGGCTATATCGACTCGTTTTTTGGCTATCACAATATTCAACGCTTTACTCGCATCGTTAACCGCCACGCTGCGCCTTGGTATTTTTATTTTCCAGTAGTACTAGTAGCTTTTGCCCCTTGGTCGAGCTACTTGCCGTTTGCGATCGCACGACTAAAATTTTGGCGGCGGGTGCGGTGGCGTAACTCACCCCGTTCTACTCATTTGGGTTTATTTGCTCTGTTCTGGTTTGTAGGGATTTTCGGCTTTTTTACCATTGCTGCCACTAAACTACCCAGCTATGTCCTACCCCTAATTCCAGCTGCCGCCATTCTTTTGGCTTTATTGTGGAGTGACCAACTCACCCATACTAGTAACCTTTCCTGGTCTAGCCCTCTGCCCCTTTCCCCATCCATGCTACTCAGTAGCCTATTTAACCTCTTGTTGTTAATTGCCCTTGCCACCGCCATTTTCTTGGCTCCGGAATATATCGGTAGTGGACCTGCAGCACCCAACTTACCGGAGCAGTTGCAAGAATCGGGCTTAATGGTGAGGGGAGGTATTATTTGGAGTTTAACTGCTATTGTAGCAGCACTATTGCTGTGGCGACGTTGGTTGTTTGGGGTATGGATAGTCAACCTAGTGGGATTTTTAGCCTTTCTTATTTTCGTGTTGACCCCGACTTTCTTATTAGTGGATCAAGTGCGTCAATTACCCCTACGGCAATTATCTGCCATTGCTGTTCAAGAAAAGCAATCCTCAGAAGAATTGATTATGATTGGTTTCAAAAAACCCAGTGTGGTTTTTTACACCCAGCAACCCGTCACCTACATGAGCAAAGGCAAAAAAGCACGAAATTACATGAAAGAAATAGCAGTGACTCAGCCTTCACCTCCCTCAGTTTTGATGTTAGCTAGGAATAAAAGGCTAAAGAAAGCCAAGCTAAAACCTGACCAATATACTACCTTAGCTAGTCTTGGTCCCTATAAACTGATTCGGGTTTCAAAACAAATTTTTGTTGATAACTATAAAATTAAAAATTGAAAATTAAGTTGTCACACTTCATAATTCATACTTCATACTTCATGCTTCATGCTTCATAATTCACAATTTTATTCAAATAACAAATTACTAATTATTAGCTGTTGACTAGTCAACCAAAATTGACATCATTATTTTACTTCTGTTGCTTCTGTTCTAATAGTTGATTGAGTCTGGAGACGTGCTTTTTAGGCAGATTGCTCGGTCGATAATCTGGCCGCCTCAGCCAGCGTTCTCTTACACTCTCGTGAAGGTCATTAAAGTTATCAGAAATAATCTCTCTTTGCTTGCGCCGTGTGAACTTAAATAGACCCAGATCATTGTTGAAATCAATTTCATAGTCAATGTTGATACCAGTAGGAATTGCGCTTGGGTCAAACTCAAGACCAAGACCGATCTTGGCGATTGAGTCCATCATCCACTGCAGTGCGCAGTCGGACAAGCCGCTCTGCTCCTGGGAGCCACCACCGACGGAGCCGTGAACCCCTGGAAACCATACTTCAAGAACCTTAAGGTCGCTTTTGTCCATTGGAGTCACGTCAAACACTTTGCGCTGCTCATCAATGGATACAGCGTGCAACCCATGCTTAATAATCGGACTCAAAGAGGTATCGTGGAATCTATACTTTTCGTTGACCTTTTTGTCAAACCGCAAAAAGGGGGATAAATTAGGGATACCAAGGGAACCAACGGTATCCCAGCAGCCAAGCAAGGTAATGGGAACACGTTCTCCGTATTTTTCGCGGAATGCTACCATTTGTTGGTGATTGGGCTTGATATCCCGAGAGCGGTACAGTTCGTAGGCTTCCGGAGCTTTACGGATCTCGGAACGGGATAGCAAGCCTGAGTTATAAATCATTCCAGCGAGACTGCGCACGGTGTAAGCCCCACGACTGAAACCGAACAGGTAGATTTCGTCACCAGGGACGTAGTTCAAGCAAAGAAAGCGATAAGCATCCTGGATATTGCTATCAATCCCTCTTCCAAAAGCGCCACCGAAAAGCTTGCTCTTCAGAGAGTCTTCTGTGCCAATTCCCTCATCGTAGAATACGATTTGTAGAATTCCGTCACTACCCAGTGGTTTAACTGCCTGAGCAATCTTAACCACATTGGTTGGGTAAGTACTTGATAAATCTTGCCATGTTCCATCACAACATACCACAAGACGTTTCATGGTCTACCTCCTTTAAAAAACTTACTTACTCTTACTTACTATTTGAAACTATTTCAATTAATTAAAGTAAATACTTTCGAGCAACTCAGATGATAGAGCGATCGCTCTATTCATTAACCATAAGCCATATTAGATATTTGCACTTATTTTTGTAAAAAGTATTACTTTTTAATCATCCTTTTTTCAACCGTTTATAGTTTTTTGGTTTGCCGTTGCAATTTTTAGTTTTATTATTGTTAATTAGTTTTACAAAAAATTAATTAACAATAATAAAACTAATTAACGATTACGGTATTAATTAGCAACAAATATTAACTGTGATTAACTATAAATGCTAAGGGAAACGTGATCAAAATCCAAATAACTTTGGGTGGATAGGAGCTGTCTTATCCATATTAGCTTTAATTTCGAAAGAAGGCTCACGCCATAATCGTTGATTTGCGGTGGGATGAATTGCGACCAACCAACACATTGGGCGCAGGGCATCCTTATGGTAAACTATCATGATCAGATAGTTAGGAATTGCTTTTGTTTGTACTTGAATGCAAAAGAGGGAGGTTAACAAAACAGTTTGCCATAATTGACTAGATGATCCCCACGGCTGGCTTTGTTCGCAACAAGTGTCTCCAAGACTGGATGGATAATCACGGTGTCAGATAATATGACCGACTTGCATCCCACTCCTTTAAAGGGTTGGGTTCATGACCTGCTTAATCTGTTTCAATAACTGGGTCATTGACTGAGAATTCCAGTGTACAATCTGAGTAGCAATTTTCTCAAGCAGCAACTCCAACTGAGAATTCAAGTTACTACTGTTACTACTCTGGATTACTGGATCGTGCTGCTTAGGGTCTAATCGATGATCCAAAACCAGAATGGGTGGTTGCTCTGGCAATTGAGCAAGAGTTATCAATCCTTTTGAATGTTCTGAAGGATTAGTGAGATCTGTTAATCGAATCAGCAGCAAGTCCACACTTTTTCCCTGAATTTGACGGTATACTTCTGCCCAAGAACAGGCGAGTAAGCTGCAATAACCAGCAGTTTGTAAGTATTGAATCAGTGCCTGTAGCCAAGATGTTGATGATTTTCCAGCCATTGACAACCCGTAGGATAAGTCAGACGATTCAACGTTCAATCTGTTAACCTGTAACGGATTACCCCTAAACTTTGTCCTCTGCTCCCCCGTGTCCATCACTAAAATGGTAGGCTTGCAACTGATTCCAGCTGCCACTTGAATGACTTGCAGTATGGCAGCCATCTTTTGTTGATTATTTGGTGCTAAACAGGGATAGACCGAAAGACCAGTTACTTGATTAGCTGCTTCTGTAGTTTGGTGATCCAGGGTTACTAGTGGTAAACTACTCAAGCCAGGATATGATGAAAACTGATTCAAGTAGATGAAAGGGTCTATCAGTCGAGCACCATTTAATACAATCACATCTGGATTCCAAACCCGGCTCAATAACTCAGCTTGATCGAAATCATCGGCTTCGAGTACCCGATAATTGAGGTCTAAGTGTTCTAGACTCAATAGTGAAGTTAACTCATAAGTCAGTTCAGACGAGTCAGGGTTCTGGTAAGATTCTACAGAATAGCCTTTTCGTCCATCACCAGGATTGAGATAGAGAATCGTTAGCACACTACTGGTATTACTCTCGTCTTTAGCCAGACGAGAAAGGTTTTCTCGTAATGCTTCCTCTTGTACCGGCAAACTTAAGAAACCATCAGCTTTGTTGTGGGTTGCCTGCTGTTTTTCAGCCTGGGTTGCTGTTACCAAAACCGGAATGTGATTAGTTTGGGCATCGGACTTTAGCAGTGTTAGGACATCCCAACCAGAAAGTTTTGGTAGTAGGGGATTGAGTAAGATAGCATAGGGTTGTAAACGACGGGCTTTTTCGATTGCTTCCGTACCAGAGCGGGCAACCACTACCCAATAGCCTAAACTCTTGAGCTGTTCCGTCAATCCTTCCAGGTAACGAGGTACAGCTTCCACAATTAACACTAAACGGTTGGGCGTCGAAGATGGGGGGTGAGAAGTTGCCGTCGGGGCAATCCCTGATAGTTGCTCATCCCAATTGTCCAATTGATCAGAGGAAGCCTGGGGAGGACAAGGGGGGAAGAGTAAGGTAAACTGACTACCGACCCCTGCCTTGGAAATAAACGAGACATCTCCACCATGCAAGTGAGCTAGATGTTGTGTTAAGACTAATCCCAGACCCGTCCCCTCAAAGCTACGAGTGAGAGGCTTTTCCAGCTGTTGGAATTTCTGAAAGATCAAGTGCTGTTTATCAGCGGGAATACCAATGCCAGTGTCCCAGACCGTGAAAGCAATCCAACCTTGCCACCAATTGACCTTCAGACCAATTTCACCACTGCCATCGGTAAACTTAAGGGCATTAGAAAACAGATGCACCAACATTTGCCGTAAGCGCAACTCGTCAGCAATCAGCATTTCTAAACCCGGTTCAATCTCTAGGGTGAATTTTGTGGGATAATCTCGATTGTTGTCCTCGGAGTGTTTTGAGTCTATCTCAGAGCGAGCTTGGTCATAAGCGCGATCGCATACAGTCCGAATTTGCACCGGTTCGACGGTAAGTTTCAGCTGACCAGTCTCCATACGGGTCAAATCCAGAATATCGTTGACCACAGCCATTAGCTTACGTCCACTCTGATAAATTAACTGCGCATAACGGGATTGACGTTGATTGAGTTCCCCTAGGGCTTGGTCTTTCAACAAAGTTGACAAACCCAAAATCGCAGTTATAGGTGTTTTCAGTTCGTGGCTAATGCAAGCTAAAAACTCATCTTTGAGTCGGTTGAGTTGCACTAAATCAGCATTTTTCGCTGCCAGTTCTTGGGCAAAGAGTCGTTGCTCTGTGGTATCTTGAGCCAAGACTAGGTATAATTTAGAGTTGGGTGACTCAGACCTAGAGATTGGAGATCTCGAATAGTCAAAAGCGACCTTAGGCTCGCAACTGTCAGTTTCTAGTCCTCCTTCCCAAAGAGCAGCGATAGCAGGTGACAGAGGAATTTTGACAAACGAGAATACCCGCTCCTGGCTGTTTGAAAGAGTTGGATCAGTTGGCGCAGCGGTTTCCTGGCAGGGGGTATGGTTTCCCCTGGTTTTCTTGACTGGTGATGAAAAGAGCAGCACGCGCTCGTGAATAGTGGTTGCTGCTTGATAGGGAGTATCAAGAGCACAGTATTGCCCAAGCGCAGCTTGTTCAGAGGTTTTGTCTCCCTGGTCAGAAACATTGCCCACAGATAATGGCCATTGTCCTGGAGAGGTCGGAGCAGATTGGTCATGAAAGGTTGGGGAATTCTGGGTATCAGGCTGACGCCACTGGAAGTCTGATGTCAAGGGCTCTTCCATCGATTGCTTCAAACCTTCCTTACTGACTTCCCTGGAGACATCATTGGATAACAGACGATTGTAAGAAGAACGGTAGGGTATCTTTTCCCTAGCTCCAGGGTTTTTCTGGGCAGAGGTACTATTCTTAGTGCCTGTGGTGCTACTATTTCCCGGATTCCCCTGGGATGATGTCTCAATCTGCTCACGCCAGGTCAGATTCTCGGCTAAAACTTTTCCCGTCGAGGTTTGTATGCTTAGGGGTAATGGCAGTTGTTCTAACAGTTGGACTAATGGGTTAATGCCCTTGAACTGGGGAGTTTTAGTTAGGGCTTCCTCCTGAGTTTTCAGTCCTGAGTTGATTCGAGATGATAATCCTAGGGAATTGACCCAAGAACTCTTGGCTGTTAATCGATAGTCTGGGTGGTGAGTCCTGAGGGGATTAGGGTTCAGTCCCTTGGGTTGAGTACGCTTTACTATCGATTCAGAACGTTGTTGGGTGAATGTGGATGCTAATGATTTTAACAGCAGCCAACTGTTAAGGAGTCCGATAAATTTCTGGTCCCCATCTACTAATGCCCAGTGTTCCTGATCTCGGATGGGGAATTGGTTAAATTCTCTATCCCAGTTGCTGCCCAACTCCCCTAACCCCCCCTCCCTACTTCCATGGTCTTGTAGGTAGTACCAGAATTGGTTTAGACTCAGCTTACCTGGTAGGATGGTTATGGGTTCAATGATGTTTGGCTCTAGCCAAGATAGTGGTTTGTGAAGAAAACCAGTTGTCATTGTTGTTCCTGAGCTACATACCTTAGCTAAGGAGAGCAGGTGAGGCATGATCTGCCTTAGCTTCACTACTCCCACAGGATATTGGTGTTCGCTGACTACCACAATCGAGTCATGCCTTGAACCATTAAAAATATCTAGCAGAGTAGCCAACTCAGAGGTCCTTTGACAAACAGGAACTAGCTGGGCAAATTTTTGGATACTGGGAGTAGGCATGGACATAACCAATCTAGCTTCAACAGCGGTTGAGCGCTACAGTAGCAACACATCCTCCTAAAGTAGCAACAAAGGAATTCACTCAAGCCCAACAGGGCTAGACTATCCCCTAATGCTTGAAGAGCAAGTACTTTTCAATATACTGCTCAACACTGGGGATATAGTGAGGCGCGAAATCAAAATTAATTTCAATTATCAGACTGTTTCAATTTAATTTAATTTATATTAAGCCCATTGTTAAAAAAAATGTTAAAATCTTACTGGTTTAAGCACTCTTATATAGTAAGAGTAACCAGTTTGATATTCGGGACCTGTTGTGTTGCTTTCCCAACTAACCATATGTACGCTGATCAGTTCTGATGCCCTAGCTCAATCCCTTTCTCAGGTTTTGGGTAGCGAGCAATATATTGTACACTCTACTAGCTCAGAATCTGAGTTTTTCGAGGTGGTTGAGCAACATAAACAGGATCTTGATTGTTTGGTATTGCAGGATACCGACACACTTCCCCAGGTGATCCAGTACTTGTACCTGCAAGGAACCACCTTACCTGCAGTATTTTTGCGGTCGGACTCCCCAGAAATTCCCCCTAGGGTTGACAGAAATCAACAGCTCGGCTCTAACCAGACGACCCATAAATTCACCACCAGATCCAGGGCTTATCTGTTCCATCCGGCAGAAGTCGAACTTAGTATTCACCAATTACCTGAAATTGGCGATTTCATCCAAAAGGCGATCACCGGGTTTTTGTCCCTGGCTCCCGCCTGTAACTTACCCAGGTCATCTGACCCGGTTTATCCTACCCTCGCAGTAGCTAATTACAGTTTCTTGAGTAAGCAGCAGCATCGGTTAGCTGAAAAGCTCAGGGAAAGACTTGGATACCTTGGTGTGTACTACAAGAGAAATCCTCGGCTTTTTTTTCGTAATCTATCTCTCAACGACAGGGATGAGCTGTTAGAACACTTAAGATCAGAGTATCGTCAAATTGTTCTACAGTACTTTGCACCGGGAGATACCCTAAACCAAGACATTGATCATTTTGTAGAACAAGTGTTTTTTGCGGATATTTCTATATCTAAGATTGTAGAAATTCATATGGAACTGATGGATGAATTTTCCAAACAGTTGCAGCTGGAAGGCCGTAGAGAGGATATACTGCTTGACTATCGCCTGACGTTAATCGACGTGATTGCTCACTTAGGTGAAATGTATCGCCGTTCCATCCCCAGAGAACTGTAAGATCAGCAGAATCGGATCAACATTGAGTAGTAAGCTTGATGGGAGGCTCTCCTAAAAAACCGTTTCCTTGAGTTCCTTGATCCCTTGTATTGACCTTTAACCCATCTTCTCCTAAACTTACGAGCCTATGAGTTCCTATAAAAAAACCTATGTTCTCAAGCTTTATGTAGCTGGGAACACCCCCAACTCCGTCAGGGCTTTGAGAACACTGAAAACTATTCTCGAACAGGAATTCCAAGGGGTTTACGCTCTCAAAGTAATTGATGTTCTTAAGAGCCCCCAACTAGCTGAGGAAGATAAAATTTTGGCAACACCAACCTTGGCAAAAGTTTTACCGCCTCCTGTGCGAAAAATCATTGGGGACCTCTCGGATCGGGAAAAAGTCTTGATCGGCTTAGATTTGCTCTATGAAGAACTCCGTGAAGGAGATTTGGATTTCTAAATAGATTATACCATTTTAGATTAAAGCGTGAAAATTTAGCAAGTCAGCAACACCATTAAACTAAACTTTTTTTTTTGATTAAGAACATTTACTTACGACCAATATGAATCAATTGAATCAAAATGAACAATATCAAAACTCAGTAACAACGGTCGGTGTCCAGAAAATACGGACAATGATCGAAGGATTCGATGAGATCTCTCATGGCGGTTTACCATCTGGTAGAACCACCCTGGTCAGTGGAACGTCTGGCACGGGAAAAACTCTATTAGCCGTTCAATTTCTTTACAACGGCATTAGCAATTTTGATGAAGCTGGTGTGTTTGTTACATTTGAAGAATCACCCACAGATATCACCAAAAATGCATCGAGCTTTGGTTGGGAGCTAAATAAACTAGTTAATGAAGGCAAGCTATTTATTCTGGATGCTTCCCCGGATCCAGAAGGACAGGACATTGTCGGCAACTTCGACCTGTCTGCTCTGATCGAGCGTATTCAGTACGCCATTCACAAATACAAAGCCAAGCGAGTTTCCATTGACTCAATCACTGCCATCTTTCAGCAGTACGATGCTGCTTCGGTGGTACGGCGAGAAATTTTTCGCCTAGTGGCACGCCTGAAAAACATTGGTGTAACCACCATTATGACCACAGAGCGAGTTGAAGAGTATGGACCAGTAGCTAGATTCGGGGTGGAAGAGTTTGTCTCAGATAATGTGGTCATTGTCCGTAATGTCCTGGAAGGGGAACGCCGACGCCGCACTATAGAAATTCTCAAGCTGCGGGGTACCACCCATATGAAAGGAGAATACCCCTTTACTATTACCGATCAAGGGATCAACATCTTCCCCTTAGGAGCAATGCGACTGACTCAACGGTCTTCCATGGCCAGAGTGTCTTCGGGAATCAAAACTCTTGATGTGATGTGTGGTGGTGGTTTCTTCAAGGATTCCATTATCCTGGCAACGGGTGCCACAGGTACTGGCAAAACCTTGTTAGTGAGCAAGTTTATCGAAAATGCTTGCATACAAGGTGATCGCGCCATCCTGTTTGCTTATGAAGAATCTCGGGCTCAGCTATCTCGTAATGCATCGTCTTGGGGCATTAATTTTGAGGAAATGGAACAAAAGGGTTTATTAAAAATTCTTTGTTCTTATCCAGAATCAGCGGGCTTAGAAGACCACTTACAACGGATTAAAACAGAAATTGCTGAATTTAAGCCCTCTCGGATTGCCATCGACTCTCTTTCTGCTTTAGCACGGGGAGTCAGCAACAATGCCTTTCGGCAGTTTGTGATTGGTGTGACGGGCTATGCCAAGCAAGAAGAAATAACTGGCTTTTTTACCAATACCACCGATAAATTTCTGGGCTCTGACTCCATTACCGATTCCCATATTTCCACAATTACTGACACAATTATAATGTTACAGTATGTGGAAATTCGTGGTGAAATGTCCCGTGCTATCAATGTGTTTAAGATGCGTGGCTCTTGGCATGATACAGGGATCAGAGAGTACACTATTAGTAAGGATGGACCAGAAATTAAGGATTCCTTCCGCAATTACGAACGAATTATCAGTGGTTCTCCCACTCGTATTCCCGTCGATGAAAAAAGCGAACTCTCTCGGATTTTTAAAGGCGTTCGTGATAAGTCGGTGGAATAATCTTGAGTCCGCTTAATCACTTCGTATTCAGGAAAATCGTTAATTGTTAATTGTTAATTGTTAATGGCTCCTTGACTATTGACAATTTTTAATTTTCAATTTTAAATTGATGAAAAACCTTTAATGATAAGTAGTCAACTGGATACGATATGACTCTATCTCCTTCTGCGGATGGCTTCAAGTCACTGTCAAACGATTTAGCAACACTGATTGACCAGCTACCTAATCTGGAAAATCGTAAATTGATCAAACGGTCTCTTGCAGTGCTAGTGCGACTAACTGGGGAAGAAATTGACCGTCTAGATTGGAAAATAATCACCGCTTCTCTAGAAGATATGGAGCGGGCATTTCAAGTTTTTTATCCCTATCGTCATGTCCGGAAAGTTACCATTTTCGGTTCATCGCGCCTTGCTCCAAATACTCCTGAATATCAGCTGGCAGCTGAATTTGCTCATCATTTAACCCAGCAGGGATTTATGGTAATGACTGGTGCTGGTCCTGGCATTATGGAGGCAGGAAACAAAGGTGCTGGCTCTAAGCATTCGTTTGGTCTGAATATTCAACTACCGTTTGAAAACGAAGCAAATTCGTTTATCGCAGGGGATCCCAAGCTGATTGAGTTCAAGTATTTTTTCACTCGCAAGCTATTTTTTATCAAGGAAACGGATGCGCTTACCTTATTTCCTGGTGGCTTTGGTACTCAGGATGAAGCCTTTGAGTCTTTAACCCTTTGTCAAACAGGACGATTAGAACCAACTCCTTTAGTACTGATTGATAAACCTGGTGGCACCTACTGGAAAGATTGGGATGCTTATATTCAAAAGCACCTCATGCAACGGGGTTTGATCAGTCCAGAGGATTCCAGTCTCTATACCATCACAGATAACTTAGATGTGGCTTACGAAACAATTAATCGGTTTTACCGGGTTTATCACTCTAGCCGCTATGTCAGAGATCAATTCGTCATTCGCCTCAAATCTGAGTTGTCAGATCCTGAGGTTGAACAGCTAAATCAGGATTTTAGCGATATCTTGGTTCAGGGACGGATTGAGAAAAGTCAGGTTTTACCAGAAGAACTACCTGATGAAACTGCTGAACTTCCCCGTCTGGTTTTCTACTTCAATCGACGAGATGTTAGCCGTCTTTACCAGCTACTCGCTACTATTAATCACATGGGTGTTTCTCAAGAGAGTACAACTCATCCGGAACTGAAATAAGGCTTGGATGC
The DNA here is from genome assembly GCF_010672005.1 of Moorena sp. SIO4A5. Classification (NCBI taxonomy): domain Bacteria; kingdom Bacillati; phylum Cyanobacteriota; class Cyanophyceae; order Coleofasciculales; family Coleofasciculaceae; genus Moorena; species Moorena sp. SIO4A5. The sequence goes on from NZ_JAAHHZ010000039.1 coordinate 38,318, forward strand.
TTGCATCCTTAAAATACACAGCAGGCTCGACCAATGACCAATAACGGTAAATGACCCACTCGAGTGCTGGTAATGGAATTAGACGGACTTGATCTTAAAATTCCAGAAGGGGTGCAAGCGCGATCGCATCTAAGTCAACAGACTGCAATAATTTCACCCAATCCTTGATTAGCAGGTCATTGTCAGAATTTTGCTGACGTAGCTTAGCTAGAGCATTAAGGGTATCATACCACAGCCCTGATCTGGCATAGATAATCGCTTTCTGTTCTAATGTCCCTTGGTCTAACTGATTTTTGAGGGATGGGTTGAGTGACATCCGTTTTACCCACCCTGTCACTACAGGAGACCCCAGTGGCTCACATTGAACCACAAAGTACCAACGATACTGTTTACCAACCTCAAGGGAGGCGACTGTTGATGGAAGTTCGATGCCTACTACACTTGGTGAGGATGATGAGGCAACAAATTTAGTCCAGTAGATTTCGTTATGGTTTTCATCTTGTAGCACAAACTCCAAAGGCAAGTCCGGTGTCAGGGCATAGGGAACATAAAACCAGAAGGTGGGATGAGAAACAACGGTTAAGCCGAAAACCGATTCTGTTCGCGTAGCGTGACCTACGGTCAATGAAATTTGACCCTCACTGGCAATGGTGGTAGTAGCAGGGACCAAGGCAGTCAAAGGTTCTTTGACTTGTGGACATCGCCCACGCCTTGCGGCTGCTTTTCGTTTACCGGGTACGCCTCGTTCCGGTACATCTGGTGGCATCCAAGCTAGACTGATGGGTAATGGCTGTGAAGTTCTTGAAGTCCTTAGCTCTTGCTCTCGGTGGTTGTGAGCCACTTCTGCTGTTGGGGAACGTTGAGCTGAATCCAACCGGGAATTGTTAGTATTAGCTGTTGAAATACGTGGCAAGGCAATACTGCTACTAAAGCTGACAATTGCTAATGTAATTCCTAAGATTGGCGGTGCTAACGGTAGTTTTATCTTGCTCATGATTCATAAAGAGTAATTTTCAAGGAATGTTTCCTTGTGATTGGTCAGGTTATTGGTCAGTTGTTACTTCCTATCCCTAGTTTTTTGGATCTCGTTGCTACTCTCATTATCACTCAATTGAATGAACTATCTAATTTTTTCTACTGACCAGTGATTATTTTCTATATCTAGTTTGATATACAATCTGGTAATTGACTAATCCAGAATTGAAACATAGTTCATTTTCAGGACTTACGTAGCTACTCTACCTGGTGAATTTAGACTATTTCGTAGCAAAAAAATATTATTGTGTCAACTACCTTTTGATAGGGATGGAGAGTTAACAGTTCTGGCAATTCATCACCAACTGCAATCTATAATTTAATTGGGGATAAATGAGTCAATACCATTAGGATCGTGATTAGTTTAGTACCAGACGTGAAAAATTACCAAAAATCTTTTTTTAATCAAAAACTGTTTATCATTGTCTTGTTGCTCAGTGTGGGAGTAACATTACTCAGTAGCTGCTCCCCTAACAAAATGGAGAAGTGCAAGCTGATTGAGGTTGAACCCAGGGAAGTTGAGCTAGACATCAAAGACACTGATATTGAAGGATGGGAATTGGAGGTACTTTGTGGTGACCAACTTTGGGACATCCCATGGTCAGAGATTAATCGCCACTTTAAGATTGACCTCAAGAAGTATTATTCGAAGAATCCACAAGCAGCTCAACGGCAGCTGCAACGACTGGAGCAACGACTAGTTTTCTATAAACAAGACAACAAGAGGGGAAATATCCTATACGGTTCTTTGGATAGTAATCCAGAGTTAGTTGGGGTGAAGGCGAAAAAAGATGATTAGCACAAATAATGCCTACTGACCCTTATGCTTGGCTAAAGCCATCCCTGGCCACGATTGAGAAAGCCAGTTGGTATCGTTCTGTACAAACTGTACAAAGTATGCCTGGTGCTGTGGTGCAACTGGAAGGGCGAGAGGTGATTAACTTTGCTAGTAATGACTATCTGGGACTGGCGGGCTCACCTCCCTTAATTGCAGCCGCAGTTAGTGCTACTAAGGACTATGGTACTGGTAGCACTGGTTCGAGATTACTCACTGGACACCGGGAACTGCATAGACAATTGGAAAATGCGATCGCATCTCTCAAACAAACTGAAGATGCGATAGTCTATAGCTCTGGGTATTTAGCGAATATAGGCACGATTGCAGCGTTAGTAGGGAAACGGGATTTAATCCTAGGGGATCAATACAACCACTCCAGCCTCAAAAATGGGGCAATTTTGAGCGGTGCCCAGGTAATCGATTATGAGCACTGCAATATGGCTTCTTTGCAGGGTAAACTGATTGAATACCGACAACAGTACCGGCGCTGCTTAATTGTTACTGATAGCGTCTTTAGCATGGATGGTGATTTATGCCCCTTGCCTGAGCTATTAGGGTTAGCAAACCAATTTAATTGTATGCTTCTGGTGGATGAAGCCCATGCTACCGGAGTTTTGGGCGCTACAGGCGCTGGGTGTGTCGAACATTTTGGCTGTACTGGAGAAACGATTATTCAAGTGGGCACCCTCAGTAAAGCTTTGGGGAGTTTGGGAGGGTATGTTGCGGGTTCAGCGGTTTTAATTGATTTCCTCCGAAATCGTTCTCCTAGCTGGATTTACACCACTGCCTTATCTCCAGCAGATACAGCAGCAGCATTGGCAGCAATCCAAATTGTCCAACAAGAACCAGAACGGTGCGCTCAACTGAGGAATAATGTAGAGACTCTCAAACAGTTAATTACTCAGCAGTTGCCTAATCTCAACTGTTTGCCTTCTGAGTCGCCTATCCTGTGCATTTCCATAAATAGTGCTACTGAGGCTCTTACTGTTGGCGAAACCTTGAAAGCAGCTGGTATCTTTGCCCCTGCTATTCGTCCTCCTACAGTGCCTACCAGTCGAATTCGGATCTCAGTTATGGCAACTCATACACTGGATCATTTCCAGCAGTTAGTTGCTGCTTTGGGGACCTGTCAGCTATAGCGCTTACTTATAATGGCGCTCATTGTTGGTCAGACCTAAAAATAGGTAATAAAACACGAGTTGGATAATCCTCTCCACAACTCACCTTCAAAGTAATAATCTGAGCATCCATCAATCGACTTTCACTAGGGAAAGCCCCGGTGCCGGAATTGACTGGATAAGCCGGAAAACAAGCCCCACTTAAGCTCAAGCGCAACTGATTTCCTTTGGCAATACGCACACAAGTTGCCTGCAATCTAATCCGCCACGGATTAGTAGTATTGTCCCCAGGATTGACCCGTCTATATCCCTGAGTGACATGGGTTACCCTGCCATCGGGATGGACTTCTGACAACACTGCACAGATATCAAAACTCGGAGTATCAGCGGTGCAAAACACCTCAAATACGACATCCCCTACCAAATGTAAATCTTCTGCTAAGGGTTCAGAGGTGTAGGTTAAAACATCTGTGCGACAATCTATGGCAGTGCGATCGCATGAACCGACTGGCATCCCTGCATGACCCCCCATTGCTGGAACTGGACGCCAAGGGTCATGAACTAATAAGTCACAGGATAGATCACAGGTATGCTGGATTTGGGATACTCCCTCTGTCTGCGATCGCTGTTGCATTTCTTGAGACTCTTCTGGGACTAATTTTCCAGAATCTTCCCTGACACTGGCTAAACCGGAAGTTACCAGATAATAAGATTTTTGATTGCCATCAGGCCAACGATCAAAATAACGCCACCGATTAGTTCCCATCTCAAATAGACAAACAGGCGGTTGCTCAACCACGTTGGTATCAATTCCCTTTAGGAACTGGTCAAACCAACGCACTTGCAAGGCATCAACCGGACTATTCGCCTGGGGACCGTAATCCACTGCTCCCACTTTACGCCCCCAAGGCAGGTGCGCCCAAGGTCCAATGATCAGATGCTGGGGCGAACTGCCATGAGATGCCATATCCTTATATAAATGAAGTGTCCCTCGCAAAAATGGGTCAAACCATCCCCCAATGTGTAACATGGGCATGTCTACATCCTGCATCATTCCCTTGGGAGATAGTTTTTGCCAGTATTCATCTGGGTGAGGATGGTCTAACCAGTCGTGATAAAAAGAGTCTGGTGCTAAGTCTTGGAGAATTTGAGGGCGAGCGGGAATTGGGTCATACAGGGGTAAATTCCGAGATGCTGCATACAGCAGTTGATAGGCTTGCTGATCTGACCGCAATCGTGCCGTTTCTGTTGCTAATTGTATCCCCCAACCCAGATTAGCTTGTAAACAAAACGCTCCTCCCTCATAGGCCCAATCGCCATATAAATCATAGCCAATCATCGCTGGACAGATCGTTTTCAGAGCGCTGGGATAGCTGGCAGCAGCGTACAGTTGAGTCATCCCCTGATAGGAAAAGCCATACATGCCCACATCCCCAGTGCTACCGGGTAAAGTTGCTGCCCAGTTCACACTATCAAAGCCATCTTCTACTTCGTGGGCAAACAAATCAAACTTACCCTCTGAAGTGCCCCTCCCCCTGACATCTTGAATCACTACAATGTAACCCTGGGCAGCATACCAAGTGGGATGAGCATAGACTACCGTAGATGCGATCGCTCTGCCATAGGGTTGCCGCATCAGCAACACCGGACACTCACCGGCGCTATCGGGACGGTAGATATCCGCATCCAGCCGCACTCCATCCCGTGTTACCATTGATGCCGTTTCTTGTTTTACCTTCAACCTTCCAACCTTGGCCAAAAGGCCACGCTACGCGAACAACCTTCCAACCTTGGCCAAAAGGCCACGCTACGCGAACAACCTTCCAACCTTGGCCAAAAGGCCACGCTACGCGAACAACCTTCCAACCTTGGCCAAAAGGCCACGCTACGCGAACAACCTTCCAACCTTGGCCAAAAGGCCACGCTACGCGAACAACCTTCCAACTTTCAACCTTCTAACCTTCAACTTGTAACTTCTAGTCACCCCAACATGGGGATAGCTACAAAATTCATCAACAAACTTACTAGAATTACCCCCACGATATTTAAAACTAATCCTACCTTAGCCATGGTATAAATTGGGAAATACTCTTGAGAGTAAACAATGGCATTGGGAGCAGTTGCGACTGGCAGCATAAACGAGAAGGAAGCAGAAATTGCTGCGGGCCACATCAACAAAGCAGGTGATACATTTATAATCGGTGCAGCAGTAGCTAAAATAGGCATAATCAGAGCTGTGGTTGCTGTATTCGAGGTCACTTCTGTCAAAAAGGTCATAAATACACAGATGCAAACCACCATCAAAACCGTTGAAAGTCCCTGCAATCCAATTTGTAAATTATACCCTAGGAATTGAGACAACCCTGACGCAGCAAACCCTTTAGAAATTGCAATTCCACCACCAAATAGCAGCAATATTCCCCAAGGAATTTTGACAGCGGTTTCCCAGTCTAGGAGGTTAATTTTATCCCCCGTCTCTGTTTTTACAGGAACTATAAACATGATCACAGCAATTAGGGCAGCCACACTGGTATCATGAACAAAGTTAGCCACGCCCAGATAGGTTGCCCAACCCGTTAATGTAAAGGAACCGATGGTGATATCTGCCCGAAAAATCCACAACAATGCCATTAACCCAAATAAAATAGCAACGTATTTTTCTCCCTGAGACATTTTCTCCAGTTTCTGGACTTCTTTGTCTGAAATATTAAAATAGTCTGAGGATAAACTGTTATTATCAAGCTTGACTATTATTTTAGTTAAATAGATCCAAGTTAACAATATAAATATCAAAACAGCTGGCACTCCCACCATCATCCATTGAAAAAACGTAATGGCGGTATTGTCTGGAAAGTTTTCTTTTAATTGTGCCAGAAATATCAGGTTAGGTGGAGTCCCGATCGGGGTTCCAATCCCACCAATATTAGCAGCGTAGGCAATTCCAAGCATTAGGGAAGTTCCCAGAGTTTTCCCTACATCAATATTGGGATTAGCAAGAGCCGTTTGTTCGATAATAGAGATAGCTATTGGCAGCATCATCAAGGTGATAGCTGTATTCGATATCCACATCGACAATACTGCTGTTGCTAGCATAAACCCCAAAATTAACCTGGTCGGTTTGGTACCAACAACGCTAATAATGTGGAAAGCAATCCGCTGATGTAGGTTATATTTTTCAACCGCTTTAGCAATAAAAAAAACTGCCATCAATAACAATACTACATCAGAAGCATAGGCGGAAGCAACCTCTTCAGCAGAAACAATTCCTAAAAAGGGAAATAAACCCAAGGGAATTATCGAGGTGGCGGCAATCGGGATAGTTTCAGCAATCCAAAAAACTGCCATGAGAAGCGTTGCTCCTAGCATTATCACAGCAGTTGGTGGTAAATTTTCAGGGAGTAATGCTGGAAAACATGAAAGGAGCCAGCATAGGGTAAAAATACTAACTCCTAGGTAAAAGCTTTTTTTCATCAACAGGACTTACGCAGTAACTCTACTTGTAGTAGTAAGGTGCTTTATTAACGAAGCCTACACTATAAGTGAGTTTAGAGTCGAGTTTTGCGTAAGTCCTGTTATTGCTGGATTTAACAGGTTTGGGATTTACTCTGGGATTTTATTAAATAGAAAGTGATGAACAGTCCCAGATATCCAGCTATTTAGTTATTCAACATAAATTCTTCAACAAGCTACCAACACATCTTGACGCCCAAGCACTCTCATATCCTCTTCATCGAATTCAACCGGTGTACCACTGCGAACTAGTTCAGCAAAGTCGTCATTAGGCACCATCCAGCACAGGGTATACAAACGCTCAGTGCCAGTATTTCTAATTTCATGAATTCCTGTAGGCGGAACTAATAACGTATCTCCAGTCCGCAGCGTAACGATTTTGCCATCACAGCTGGCTAATCCTTGACCCTTGAGGATATAGAACATTTCTACTCCAATTTGATGATAATGGAGCGGAGTCTTTCCTCCTGGCTCAAAAATCTCTACACAAAATGTTATTGAAGCATTAGCACTGTCTGGATCGAAGACAATGGCTAAGCGATTTTTATCCTGGGGACTAATACGATAAGCTTGGTAGTCTTTGGGAGACCTAACTACGGGAATCATGCAACGATTATCCATGGTTGATTTATTACTGTTGAGGGTTGACTTTTGATAATTTAATTTATCACTTAATTAGTTAAGTGCTTTGAGAGTTGTCGGAGCATCTTTGACCAACTCAAAGCCAAGCATTGGTTAGAATTGTAAATGGTAACTTGTAGTGAGTAATGTTCGTCAATCATCTAGTAAGATAGTGGCACCATAGTCTTTGAATAGCTGTAGTTTACTTTATCTACCAATTCCTAGCTATTAAATTTAATATTATCTAAATTTTTTTGGGACGATTCACTTACATTCGGTAGAGTTTGTAAAGAAATATGAAATAGTCCTTGAATTCCCCTAAACCTCACAGCCTATACTCCACATTTTTTTGGGGGCGATTGACTTAATCCGTAACAGTTTGTAAAGAAATATGAAATCGCCCTTGAATTTCCCTAAACCCCATAGCCTAGACTCCACCTCAACCAGCAATCTCTATTTGTTTCTAGGTAGGTAATAAATAGGAGTAGATATCTAATTGCTAGGGGGTTGACAAAATTACCTTTTACCTGATCGCTTTTCTGGTTTTCCATGGCCTCGAATCAGATCATCCAAGATTCGGTCTAATCTTTCCACAGCAGCATTAGTCGAAACCTGTTGCGCGCGCTACTTGTTCTTGTAGAGCCGTGAATCGTTCGATACTTGGAGTAAGCGATCGCTTTAATTCAATTACTAAACATCTGAAACAGTTTAGTTATCTTGTGATGACCATCCCGTGCATCTTGCTGAGATTTGACTTCCTGTTGGTGGAGTAGGGCATTCTCCAACACTTGTTCAATGCGATCGCATAAAATAAATTCCATTTGGTTACGCACATCGTCCGGCACGTCAACTAGGTCTTTCTGATTCTGTTGCGGTAATAGCACTCGTGTGATACCAGACCGGTGCGCTGCTAACACCTTTTCTCGCACTCCACCAATGGGGAGTACTTCACCACTGAGGTTTATTTCTCCCGTCATGGCAGTATCCGTGCGTACCGATTGATTCATCAACAGGGATGCGATCGCTGTTACCATAGTTACCCCTGCAGAGGGTCCATCTTTGGGAATTGCACCGGCAAGTGTCGAAAGCTCGTAAGAGAACAACCAGGAAGCCGAAGAAGTGATTCATTGGAAGCGATCACCATAATCTTTGATTTGGTGTAGGAGGATGTCACTAATACTCTACCTTATCGGTTTTATCTTGCCATTCTTGGAAAGCTCTTAAGGCTTCATCCCGCATCAATTGAATTATTGGAAGTTTGCGATCGCTTATGGGCAAGTCCAATTCCTCGTAAATGAACTGGTCATCAAATCCAATTTGAGCCGCATCAGCTTTAGTATTGGCATAGTAAACCTTGTCCAGCCTAGCCCAGTAGATCGCCCCGAGGCACATCGGGCATGGCTCACAGCTAGTATAGAGTTCGCAACCGGTCAGTTGAAAATTCTGTAAGACCTTGCAGGCATCACGGATAGCTACAATTTCAGCATGTGCCGTAGGATCATTCGTGGAGGTGACTTGATTATGAGCTTTGGCAATAATCTCTCCATCCTTGACAACCACTGCTCCAAACGGACCTCCCTTTCCAGACCTAACGCTGATCACAGATAGAGCAATGGCCTCGTTCATAAACCGACTGTTGGGCTGTGTCATGAATTTCCATGGTTTAGAATTCTCGCTTCGCCATGATAGCTCAGTGGTCAGGTGCGCAATTTGAAGAAGGTGGGTTACGGCGCTTCCCAAGACTGATTGATAATCTCTCAAATCTTTCCCGCGCCTAACCCACCCTACGGAATATCTAGGGCTTTGCCTTAACCTAGGGTCATTTTGATGTGCTCCATAATTTTCTGCTTCCTAGCCTCTGAATATAAGGAAGGCTGCTGCTGAGGCAGTTGGGTAGTTTTCTCCAGGTGCTCCATGATTTTCTGTTTGCGTTGTTCTTCTGAAGTAGCCATAGTTAATATGTTTAGAAATATTGCATTACATTAACTTATGTTAAGATTCCTCGGCTCAGATGGCAAGGTCAAATCCCCATATTCCCCTCAGGCTTAAAGCTGCTGGAGTTTTTGGGGTGCTAAACCCAGCATCTGTTGATATTTGTTTATTTTTGATATAATTAAAGTCTTTAAATGCAATCCCAAAGTTCTTCTCAATCAGCTGGTGGTTGCGATTGCGTTCGCGAAGCGGTTCTTTTGGAACATTGAATTGTCCACAATCCCTGTCAAAAAATTTTTTTCTCAGCTTGATATAGAGGATGCTTAGCAGTTATCAGCACTTTGTAACTTACCCAATTGATAACTGCTATAGAGAGTAATTCTATACTAAAAAAATGACCTATTATTAGCTTCGGAGATAAAACTAATGGTAGTGACGAAACCGAGAGCAGATCGGGTGGTTTTACATAACATTTCCTGGAAACAGTTTGAAAATCTGCTGCTAGATTTAGGTGACCATCGATCTGCTCGTTTAGCCTATGATTATGGTACCCTTGAGATTATGACTCCTTTAGCTGAACATGAATATTATAAAGAGGTGATTGGTGACCTAGTTAAGGAGCTGGCAGATGAACTAGATTTCGACTACGAAAGTTTAGGGTCAACAACCTGGCGGCGAGAGAGTAGCTTAGCTGGGGTAGAAGCAGATAATTGTTTTTATATCCAAAATGAAGCCGCGATTCGAGGCAGGTTGGACTTAGATCTCAACCAAGATCCCCCCCCAGATCTCGCTCTAGAAATTGATGTAACTAGTAAATCACTGCCTCGTTTGCCAATCTATTCTCGCTTGGGAGTCCCAGAAATCTGGTGCTATGATGCTGGCAAACTAACAATTTACTTACTGCAAGAGGGTGAGTATGTAGAACAAGCCAAGAGTAGGGTTTTTCCTGAGTTACCGATTCAAGAGCTTCCTAGTTTAATTGAGCGCCATCGGGCTAATGGGAGGCGGGCAATTCGGCGAGCAGTGCGAGATTGGGCAAGGAACTATTTTTAAAATATTCGATATTTTTGGATAATATTTAAGTCCTATTAATGTCAAGTAATAAAGAATTATAGCGTTGATAATACTTATAAAGTAAAGTCAAATTTATTCCCCCTACTCCCTACTCCCTACTCCCTACTCCCAAAAAGTAAGTAACTTATCCAATTCAAAACCGCTATAACTGCTATAGTTATAAACGGCAAACCATCAGATGCACTACCAATCAAAGTATGCCTAAGGCTGATGTTATTGGATTAGGACGCTCAGGTCTTGCAGCCGCAAGACTTCTAAGAAAAGAAGGTTGGGATGTCACTCTCAGCGATGCTGCTAGCCCTGAACGCATCGCTGTACGTTATACCCCAGAAGACTGGCAACACCAACAACAACAGCTTGCCAGAGACGGAATTAATCTTAAACTGGGTTATTCCCTAACCCTAGACTCTTCAGACTTACCCCAGCTGATTGTAGTTAGTCCTGGTGTTCCCTGGGATATACCAGTGTTAGTTGCGGCCAGGACCCAAGGCATTGAAACCATAGGGGAAATTGAACTAGCTTGGCGTTATCTCCAATCCTGTCCATGGGTAGGTGTTACTGGTACTAACGGCAAAACTACTACCACCTCCCTGATTGCTGCTATTTTTCAAGAAGCTGGTTTCCATGCCCCCGCCTGCGGTAACATTGGTTATGCCGCTTGCGAACTCCTCCTAGCACCAGAAATCACGGGTAAACCCCAGGAAACATCCCCAATCGATTGGGTAATTGGGGAAATCAGCAGTTACCAAATCGAATCTTCCAAAGACCTTGCCCCTCGTATTGGTGTCTTGACAACCTTGACTCCTGACCACCTCAGCCGTCACAAAACCCTGGAAAACTATTATGACATCAAGGCATCTTTACTGCGTCGCTCCCAGTTACAAGTTATCAATGGGGATGACCCTTACCTGGGTAATTTGGGAGTAAACTATTGGCCCGATGCCTATTGGATTAGTATCACAGCTGGTCAGGGGGACAGGAATTTTAAACCTTGGGCCTACATCCAAGATGACTGGGTGATAGCAGACTCAGAACCGATCTTGCCAGTGAAATCCTTACAGATGGTTGGAGATCACAATCGACAAAATTTATTAATGGCAGTGGCAACAGCACGATTGGCAGGAATTGATAAAAATGCGATCGCATCCGCCATTGCCAAGTTTCCTGGTGTTCCCCATCGCCTAGAAAAGGTGATTACCTGGCAGGGGATAGACTTCATCAATGATAGTAAAGCCACCAACTATGATGCGGCTCAAGTCGGTTTAGCCTCAGTAGCTGCACCCACTATTCTAATTGCTGGTGGTGAAGCCAAAGCTGGTGATGATACCAGTTGGATTGAGACCATTAAACTCAAAGCAGCGGTTGTCTTACTCATTGGTGAAGCTGCACCTGCTTTTGCGGCACGCCTTAAGGAAGCTAGCTATTCCAGTTACGAAATTGTGGAAACTATGGCGAAAGCGGTACCAAGAGCAGCAGAACTAGCTCAACAGTATAATTCTAGTGTTGTCCTGCTTTCTCCTGCCTGTGCTAGCTTTGACCAATACCAAAGCTTTGAACATCGCGGGGATGATTTCCGCAGGTTGTGTCAGCAGCACCTTACTACTATAGCAAAGGGAACAGGGAACAGGGAGCAGGGAACAGGAACCCACCCCTAACCCCTCCCAGGAGGGGAACGGGAGTAGGGAATATGGCATCAAAAATTATCACAATTCCTACACGGATTGCTATATTTAGCCAGTAATTAACGGTAACGTCCATAATTGGAGAGCCATATTATGTCTAGCCAAAACTTTCGCAAGCCAGAATTTAGCAGAGAACTGCGCTTAGGACTAGTGGTTTATGGTGGAGTCTCTCTAGCCATTTATATGAACGGTGTTTGCCGCGAATTTTATAATGCAGTTCGCGGTAGAGGTATCTATAAACTAGTTAAAGCTCTTACTGATTCTGATATTATTGTTGATATTCTCTCAGGCACGTCAGCAGGAGGAATTAATGGGGTTCTGCTTAGCTACGCTTTGACCAATAGTAGTCAGGATGAAGTTATAGATTTTGAAAACTTTGCCCAAATTTGGCGGGAAAATGGCAACATCCGCAAGCTCATGCATAAACCTAGCATTAGTCAAGGTAAAAATGATGGGGAATCTATTTTAGATGGCAAGGGCTACTATCAAGATGCACTAGCTAAAGCCTTTGAGCAAGGGCAGAGTAATAAAAAGAAAGCACCCTCCGACGAGTGGGTATCTTCGTTTAATGAATTAGATTTATTTGTGACAGGAACTGATGTTGTAGGACGGGTTGATACCGTTTTTGATGATACCGGACGGGTGATTGATCTTAAAGACCACCGCACTATCTTTCATCTCAAGCACCGTCAAGGTCGCAAAGAGCCCTTTAATCCCAATTTTAACCCAAACAATTCAACGGTTCAAGATACCTATCAAGCTCTGGCAAAACTGTGTCGTATTACATCGTGTTTTCCAGTTGCTTTCCCTGTGGTTACCGTTGAGTTAGATAATCCTAGCAATCAGGTCGATGCCAAGTTAGTAGAATGGGGAATCCTGAAGAATCGCAAGTTACCGGAAACCCCTCCAACGGGTGGGTATCAATTGCACTTTGTGGATGGAGGGGTGCTAGATAATCGGCCTTTCAGTTACACCATCAAAGAAATGTATTATCGTGCCGACTATTATCCAGTTGAGCGCAAGTTATTTTATATCGATCCCAGTCCAGATAATTTTGCTGGCAGCCAAAAGTTTAATCAGATGGCAAAGCCTGATGTCTGGGAGGTAATCCAGGAGTCGTTGTTAGGAATGCCGACCTATGAAAGTATTAGTAATGATTTGGGGTTAATCAAAGACCGTAACCATAAAATCCAGCGCTACCAGTCTCTGCTAGAAGATGCGGAATCCCCCTTATTTGCCAAGGCTGACAACTCCCAACAGAAAACCCTCCCAGTGGAGACGGGAATTTATTGGCGTAGTCGTCTGATTAGCTTACGCGATCGCACATTACCTCTAGTCTTGAGAATGTCTCAAGTCAGTAGCACCAAATCTTACCAAGAAACCTTAAACAAGCAAGTCCTTTTGGAGAAAATAGCTAAGCTACTGACCCAAGACATTACTGAACCGGAAAAACTGGAAAATCACGACATTATTCTCCAAGACCCTAGTCAACAGATTAGCAATATCGATATCGAATATGCCTTAAGGAAGCACTTCTATATCGTTAAAAAAGTTTGTCAGTTGATGAATCAGGAGCAATCATTATCTGAGTATAAAACCCTCCAATACCTAGCTTTAAGGCTAGGTCGTCATATTAAACTCCTAGAAGTCATTAAAATAGCATTAACTAAGCTGTTAACTCATCCCCATATTAGTCAATACTTCTATGACCTGATATCATCCTTTCAAACTAATCAAAGTTCCGAGTCTAAAGATAATCAACTGCATCCTACTCAGATTTATAACCGTCTAATTCGGTTATACCGTTTCTTGCTCGATGCTGAGGGGCTAGCAGAATTTGTACCACAAAACCATCAGCAATCTTATTTAGAAAAAGTCCCAGCCTATTTCTTGCAAAAATTACCAGAAGAAGCAGCAGAACAATTAGCCGCTAACTCTGAAACCCAGACAGTTGGAAAAACCACCATTGACTGGTTGCCCCAGCGGCGAATTTCCAGCATTTTTGAACAATTTAAGCAAAAAGTTAATCAAGTAGAGCAAGAACCAAATCAACTTCAAAAAATCTGGCATGCTGAAAAATTAAAAAATAACGATACGGAAAATAATGGAGAACAATACTCCTCCGTTTTGTGTAAGATAGAGGAAGCATCAGAGAAATTCATTGAACTAAGTGGGGTAAATCAGTCTGAAGAACTCTTGACTCGTTTTAAACGATTTCGAGAACTCGATAAAGTTCTGTATCCCTTTGAGTATCTATCTGAAATTGAGGAAAAAAATCTGATCGAGACGATTCGGATTAGTCCAGATGATGCTCAGCTGGGTTTTGGTAAAGGGCAAAAGTTAGATAGTAAACTGGCGGGAAATACCTTAAATGCTTTTGGCGGTTTCTTTAAGAAGTCGTGGCGTTCTAATGATATTATGTGGGGGCGCTTAGACGGATTAAACCGGATAGTTGAAGCTTTACTTACTCCTGAGGGGATTGCTAAGTTTCCTAAGTTTTTGAAACGACAAGCTCAAGAATATAACATTCCTGAAGCGGGAGAAGAATTTGATCAGTTTAAAGAACAGTACTTAGATTTTTTAATTCAAGAGTCTTTCCCTAACGCTACCGCTGATCACCAGGATAAAATTAAAGGTCATCTACGTAAGCTGGCGACTCCTAATCCAGATCTTTCTGAGGCTGATATCAAAACAATACTGGATGATTTAGTGTTGGAAGGACATCGTGATATTCTCAGCACTGACCTACAGAATGTGATTGAAGATGAAATTTCTGAACAACTAGAGTGGAGTAACCAGCGAGTTCAACCTGCTGCTCCTAACGATAGTCAAACCACAAATCTAACCACAAGTCTAACCACCAAACCCCAGTATAGTCTAGTTGAGGGTAGTTTTAGTGAAACGATTAGTCTACTAGCAGCTCAGGAATTAGCTAGGAAAAGCATTGACTCCTTACCCCAGGGTAAAGAAACGTTCTTTCTCAACCATTACCAGGTGGGTTCAGAGACATTCTCAAATGATATTCCCACTACTATCCTAACAAATCTCGCTACCCGAGCTGCCCTGATTGTGCGAGATATGCTGATCACTGTATTAAGCGATCGCACTCCAGGCTTCGGTAGTAGTTTGATCTATCAAGTCTTGAATAAATCCTTACAACTATTTTATTGGTGGCAACAGATTACCCAATCATCAGGGATTAAAAAGGGTGATGGTAGTCGCCAGAAGTTGATTTCCCTGGTAGTGCAAGTAGCCTTGTTGCTGATTGCTGTCCTGTCTGTGGTTATTATCATATATCGGTCATGGATATGGTTTGCGATCGCATTTCTGACTGGCCTGTTGTCTTGGCTTTTAGGGAATCCTTGGAAAGCTATAAAAGAACGATTAATTATCAAGGATTAATTATCAAGTATGTGTGCGTTGACGTAGCGATTCTCCTTTGGAGACACTACGTCAACCGATAGCTGTTTGCCCCATCTCCCGCTAACCATTTCGGGCAAAGCCCGACGCTGCGCGAACGGGTATACAGCGGTTTGCAATTCAATTAGGTACAAAGTTCTGGGTTTTTAGGGAGCAGGGACTGAGGCCGTGGGCCACGCGGGGCGCGTTCGGAGCAGGGAGCAGGTAAGAGGGAATAGGGAATAGGGAAAAAATTCAGTGTACTTGATAGTTATGCAAAGCGCCGTAACGGGAGGGGAATTGGAGTTGAATGATGGGCAATAGTTCGGGACTAATCACAATTACCAATTACCAATTACCAAGATCACTAAAAAGATTGCTGCATCGCTTTGAGTTGCTCTAGCTGTTGATGTTGTTGCTTTATTTGCAGTGACAGGGAATCACACACTAGCTCACATAGCTCAAAGATAAAGGGATTAGCTATTTGGTAAAAGACATTGATTCCTTGTTGATTGCGAGTGACAATCCCTGCTTTAGCCAGGATTTTTAAATGCTTGGATACATTGGCTTGACCTAAGCCTGTTTCTTCGATAATTTGACTAACATTTTTGGAGCCTGACTTCAGACAACAGATAATTTGCAAGCGACTTACTTCAGATAAGACTTTAAAGAAATCAGCGATCAGAGTCAAGGAAGTAGGGGATAACTGGGATATCTCACAGTCTGGAGGTTGCTCAGTCCTCAGAGATGATTTTGCCAAAGAACTTTTAAGCATAATAGATTGGCTGACAGTGGTAATCAGGGCTAGGCTTTATCTATTATATTATTATACGGTAGTTTTAGGGCTGATTGACTGACAAAACTCCTAAAACCCTTGATTTTATCTAAAACCATTACCAGGGTTGGGTTTCACTACTGATTTGCTCGCTTGTCTAACCACAAAACTTGGTCGAGCCAGCGAGCTTTGATAAACCGCTTCTGCAAATCCGATAGATCAATCGCATCAATCAACCCACCTATCTCTTCTTTAAATTTTTCCCGATAAGACCGTTTTTTTTACATGATTCACTCGTCCTGTTTACTTTAGAGGATGCCCCAGAACTATACCCCACTGTTATGGAAAAAAACACCTTGACAATGGCTAGATATAGCACTAGGCATTAAGGTGTTTGACATTGAGAAAAGCTGAAAAGCACTTTTAGTAAACTTTTAGGTGCGACCCGTGGCGAATTTAATTCGCCAAGGTCAAGCGCACCTTTGCCTTTTGCCTTTAGCATGCATGGCTTTTGCCTTGCGCGTAGCGCTATACATGTATGGATTGTGTTTGGGGATTCATCACCCCAGTTATAACCGGGAATTAAGACAACGTGGGTAAGGAGAAATTCTCAAGTTTCGAGTATAGTTTAATCGGGGAAATAATACCCTTTTTTTCATAGTGGTCATGGGAATTTGGCGGAAGCGAGCCAAGCAGCGCACTACCTCACAGGCTAGAAGCCTGTGCCACGCTACTTGAGGTGCTACCAGCTTAAGCGCTACGCGCACGCTACGCGAACAGCTAAAGTCTAGCGGTTTTTATCCTAATGAGGTACACATAATTTTTGTCCTGTTCCCTCTTCTGATTTCCCTGTTCGCTGTTCCCTATTCCCTAAAACCAGAAACTCTGTACCTCACCACATTAAAAGCCGCTAGACTTTACTCTCCTCCGGATACTTTATCAAGGCAACTTTCCAACAGGTCGAGCATTTCTGTTAGCCATTTTCTAGCACTTTCTTCAGTTTCAAAATAGCGATTGGCATAGTCACCCACATCTTTCCAGGGAAAGGAGCGAGAAGCCAAAGCAACCCTTCCTTCGGTAATTATGGTACGATGCCACTTGGCAAGTTCTGGATTGTTGCAGCCAAGAACTACCTCTTCATCACTTTTACCTTCAAAATCAGCTTCAGCAAACTCCCCAGCAAGAAAACTGTAGAGATTTTCGTAGTTAGGTTTTTGGCTCATGGGTAGATTTTTAGTGTATATTTAATTGCTAATGTTGAGTAATGACTAAATATTAGATAATTAGAGACTGAAGATTCAATAAATACAAGATATTATAGTTTAAGCAAGGGTCAGTCTAAACTATAATATCTACACTATAAAATCTACAATCCCCTGAGCAGTTATCTAGCGGGATATGACGTAAGAAGTAAGCAATCTCCCTTTGCTGTTTTTTCCATAACCACACGCAACTTCCTACTATTAGAAATATTGCTCAGAGAAGCAGGACGGCTAGCCACACGACCAACTACGTCCCTAGCCCTATAGTTAACAGCTCGCTTCTCACCTATACCAGCATCAAGAACCCAACTATTTAATCTATTCCGGTTGGCTCTCAAAGCAGCTTTAATATTAGTGGCAGCAGTTTCCAAATCGGGATAGGTGCTAGCTGCGCTGATTCTGGGAGCATTAATTAATCGGTCTACTAGTTGTTGATCACTTTTACCAACATGGCGATCAATGGTGTGACCACCAAGGTACTCCTGTCGTTGTAACCAGTCGGAGGTAAAATTACTCGGCACGCATTGCGCAGAAGCTGATTGACTCACGCAGAAACCCTGTACAACAGTCAAAACAGCCAAGAATCCAGCACTCTTGGCTAGGGATTTTTTCCAATGGGTAAGCATTTTATAATCTTTGTTTTTACCTACTATTCCCAGCAGCTTTTTAATTGTAACATCCTGAGCGACTGCATCAAGACAATGAAAGGAGGGTGAATTGGCGACTGACTGTATCAGGGATGAGCTGATTGCCCTCAAAGCTGTATAGAGTAAAATTTTGATAATTATTATATACTAATTTTGGTCAAGTCAACCGATGTCTGATCAAGAAATTCGGCCAGAAGCGCAACCGTTAATCGATCGCTGTATAGATGGGAAAACTAAGGACTTTTTGGAGATAGGGAGAATTGCTGGTCTTAATACAACATCCGATTGTGCAGGCGCTGATCTCAGCGGTGCTAATTTGAGTAATGTTAACCTCAGCAGTGTCAATTTGAGTGGTGCTAACCTTAGCCTTGCTAAACTCAACGGGGCTAATTTATATGGTGCTAATTTATTGGGAGCTAACTTGTTCCGTACTGACCTGAATGATGCTAATCTTAGTGATGCTAATCTTAGTGATGCTAATCTCAGCGAGGCTATCCTCAGTCGTGCTATTCTCAGCAGTACCAATCTCAGTTCAAATAAAAATACTATATAAGTTCTGATTATGTCTGAATTTACTCCAGAAGAATGGGGAAAAATCCGAGAAACTTTGGCTGACGATCCCACTAAGTATGGATTGCCTAAACGGGAATATGGCTCGGTGGTGTTGGGGTCATTTAATATCAGAAAACTGGGGAGGGTAACTAACCGCAGTCCTGAAACCTGGGATTTTTTGGCTCATGTGTGTAAGCACTTTGATTTGCTGGCTATCCAAGAAATTATGGATAACCTGAATGGTTTCCAGGAGTTGAAGGGGCGGATGGGGTCAGAGTTTGGTACGATTGTGTCTGATCGAACTGGGGTGTTTCCTAATGAACCAGGATTAGGGGAAAGACTGGGATTTATATATAATTGGTCGATGGTTCAGCGGGGTGAAGTGGTCTCAGATATTTCTTTTGACCGTACTAAGGTGTTAGAAACCTTGGCTCGTAACTATGATCAGATCAATCAGGCTATCTTACCCTATGTGGACTATCTAAAAGAACTGGATCAGTGGAACTCAAATCAGTTAGGAAAACGCCCTCAGAAGCCGAATGTTAAGATGCCAGTGTTTCTAACCTTTGCTCGCCAACCGTTCTGTGTCAGCTTTAGAATTGTTGGTCATCCTGGTACTAACCCCTATGAGTTTATGGCGGTTAATGCTCATCTGTATTTTGGTAACTATATCTCAGATCGCCGTCAGGAATTTGATGCACTGATGGCATGGATATTAGGACGGTTTATCGAACATGATCGAGCGTATTATCCCAATTTTATCTTATTAGGAGATCTGAATTTAGATTTTGATAATCCTACTACAGACCGTGACCGGATTGAAAAGCATATCAAGATGTTTAATGCTAAGGTAAAAGGGGAAGCAAATGTTAATTTTCCGTTCTTAGACCCCCATCCAAAGACAAAGCAATTCTTGCGCACCAATGCTAGATTTACGGAAACTTTTGACCAAATTGGTTTGTTTAATTGGGATCAGCGTCTTCCTAATTATAAGGAAAATTCCTCTATGGGGGAAAACCCACGAGGACCGGATTATGGTGTCTTTAATTTTGTTGAATTGTTTAGTGATGCGTTGTACAACCGAGGGGTTAGTGAGTTATCACTATCCGAGAAGAAGGCATTTTTTAGACGGTTTGAACATGAGGTAAGTGACCATTTACCGTTGTGGTTACGACTGCCTTTGCCGGATTGAGGTTGCTGATCATTTCGCTAGTTTGCTTAATCAATGCTTTTAAACAGCAGATTTTATCTTCGGCAAACTGCCCTTTGGTGAGTTCAGGAGTAATGTTAATGGCAAAATCAACAATATGACTAGGGATTTCTGGGGGTAAATTACCAACTAGGTCACGATTGTCTATCAGTGAATCCCGTCTGTTGTTATGGTAGGTCATGATTATTGATACGATTCTTAGTTTGTGTTACTAAGCTAATTAATAGTTAACTATAGTAAAACCGTATTTTTAACTAAGTTAGGGAACGGGGATTGGGGAAGTTTTAGGAAATGGGGAGATGGGGAGATAGGGAGATGGGGAGATGGGGAGATGGGGAGATAGGGAGATGGGGAGATGGGGAGATGGAGGAAATTTTGATGAGGAAGATGACTAGAAATTTGCCATTATTCTGGCGTTGCTTAGAGGATATCTGAAAAGTTTTTTGATACTGAATTTTGCCCCCCTAGCCCCCCAAATTTGGGGGGAACAAGAATCAATTTGATGGTAAAAGTCCCCCAAAATTGGGGGACCCACGGGGGCTTGGATGTAGTAAATGAGACTTCTCAGACAACCTCTTAATAATGGAATGATTTTAAGAGTAGGTGCGCTTTCCAATGGGTGAGTAAATCGCCCTTGGGTCGCACCTGTGGAATGGGCATCAGGCGTGGAACTGGCATCTTGCCAGTTTCAATATATTTTCGGGCAGGCAGGATGCCCACCCCACTCATATTCATTCTTTGATTCAGCAATGCCATTATTCTAGCTATTAAGGGTTGAGTATTAACGGTCAACTGTCAATACTCAACCTTTAACACTCAACCGTCAACGTTCAACACTCAACGTTCAACTTTCAACTCTCAAAACTCTTCTAAGCCTTTTGAGAGGATCCCTTCTTTTTACCCAGCAGCAAGCTAGCACCGAGGACACTTAACCCTAAAATAGTAGCAGGCTCGGGCACTTTACCCGCTTTAGTGTAGGTGACACTACCGTCTCCAGAACCGATGAATAAATCACCATAGGTAAAGAAGTCGCCTCCTATGCGGTCATCGTCTTGGTCACGGATTTCAAAGGGAAAATCGAAAACGAAGAAATTGGGAGCAAAATTCAATCCCAAAAGCTCTCCATCCTGAAAATCAACGTAGGGACCTACAGGAAACAAGAAATCATCTTCTTCAGTGTAGGTGACACCATTAAAGTCGAAGACTACCGATAGGTCATCGTTTCGAGAGTTGAATCTTTCAAATCCGCTGTCAAATTGGAAGGTGTCATCATAGGTAAAATACCCCTGATAAGAGTTGCCAGCTAAATTCCCTGTCTCTACATCTACGGTAAAATCATACTTGATAGTTGCAGCAGAGACGGGTTGGGTTGGCATTACAGCTAGACCCAAAGCCACACTAGCGGCTGCCAAAACCCCTGATTTATGGAAGATATCAGCCATTATAAAATTCTCCTTGTTTCAACCTGGTAGAGCGTCTTGAATCAAGCGCTAGTCTTTTAAAACTCTATTAATCTCTCTTTAGATAAAGAGGTTAATATTAGTTTAATTGTGAACAAATTCATGATTAGTTTAAGAGCTGACAGTATACTTTCACAAAAAATTGAGATACTAGTAATTCATTAACCACTTCTTAACGTAAAATTAACGTTTTGTTGGACTTACTTTCATGATTTACTCCTAGACTATTTAGCGCGCTATCCAACAACCTTGGACAACACTGTGTGTTTACCGTCGCTGCCAATGGCGACCTATTCCTCTGTGAAGATGGTTCAGCAAACCCAATTCATCGTCATAGTTACTCAGGAAGGTCAGCTCTACAAGTTCGGTGCTAACGCCCTCAATAAGCATTAGTTTGGTGGAGCCTGGGTATCGCCAGACTGTTGTTACTTGTTTGTCAATGTTTAGAAAGGCTATATAATCATTGTAAAAAACTAGGTAAGTCTATTTAGCTAAGCCTAGGTTTTGTGAAAGGAAAAAGGTAACGTTATATATAAAGATTAGATAAAGATTTATAGTATTACCTTGATCTATCACTCCAATATCAACCAAGCGTAATACCAATTAATCAAAAACTGCTATAGTCAATAAGCACCCAGGTATTTGGGATAATTAAAACTGGAAATTAATCTACAAAAACTGTTTAATTTAGTTTAATATAGTGGGGGGTAAATCATGCAAACGGGCGTTAGAACTTCATCGGCTTGGAGGAAGTTGATAAAAGGTGAAATTAACTGTGAAACAGCCCTTAAACTGTTGGTTAACCCACAAGGAGAACTAAACGTTAACCTACTGGATCGGGAAGTCAGTTCCCGGTTCTTTAAGCCATTCCCCAATCGCCAAGATTTACCCCCGGTGATTCCGCTGCTACTGTGGCGCAACTGTTATTACCTGGGTACCCCAGTCCAGTTATCCCCAGAGCAGATCAAAACATTAAGCGATCGCACTTTCAGCCAAATCAAAATTATTCCCATTGCACCCAAAAGTTACAAGCGATGGTACCACAGGGAAAACAATAATGCCAAATCTATCAGTTCGGTCGCCTTTGTCAATCCCCTTACTGGTGAGGTGGAACAAGAAGACATTACCGAAACCACAGAATTGTATCTTTCCCAAGCGGCTGACCAGATTGAGCGGATTAAAACCATTATCTCTGGAGCTCTGCGTAACCGCGCCAGTGATATTCACCTGGAACCGATGACTGATGGCTTAAGAGTCCGCTATCGCATTGACGGGATTCTTAGGGATATAACTACCTTACCGTCAGACTTGGGACGAGCAGTGGTGGTTGCTCTCAAAGTCATGTCTGATATGGACATTGCTGAAAGCCGCCGTCCTCAAGATGGTCGGATTGGGGAAAACTATGCTACTGGGGAGGAGGCAGAACTTGGGTTAGATCTGCGGGTGAGTACCCTCCCTTGTGTGGGGGGAGAGAAAGCAGTGATTCGCTTATTACCAAGAGAAAACCCCTTTTCTGGCTTGGAAGAGTTAGGCTTTTCTGACGAAGAGCTTAAAATCTATAAAGGTTGGTTGCAGCAACCCCAAGGAATGGTTATTATCACCGGTCCGACTGGTTCTGGTAAAACTAGTACGCTATATAATTCCCTGCAAGGGTTAGCCACAGAACATGTGAATGTAGTAACGGTGGAAGACCCAGTGGAGTATGTCTTACCTCGGATTACCCAGACCCAAGTGAATGAGGCAGCGGGGATGACCTTTGCGGCAGGGATGAGGGCAATTTTACGCCAAGACCCGGACATCATTATGGTGGGGGAAATTCGGGATGCTGAAACCGCTGAAACAGGGATTCGAGCTGCTTTGACCGGTCACTTAGTATTGACCACTCTCCACACCAATGATGCAGTTAGTGCTATTCCTCGTATTAAAGATATTGGTCCGGAACCGGGTTTAATCAGTGATGCCCTATTGGGAATAGTGGCACAGCGTTTGGTGCGCAAAGTATGTCCCCACTGTCAAGAACCTTATACCCCGACTTCTGAGGATTTGCGGAAGCTGAGTTTGAGGCCAGAGGAAGCTAATCTCAAAGGTTGGCGCAAAGGAAAGGGTTGCGCCAAGTGCTACAATTCCGGCTATTTAGGACGGGAAGCTATTGTGGAGTTACTGGATGTAGATGATACCGTACGCCAGTTGATTTATGAGGGAACTATGACTCAGTTGCACCGTTACCTGGATAAAATCAGTTTTTATTCCTTCCGGAAGGCAGCGATTGAAAAGGTAACCAAAGGGGTAACCACCCTAACCGAAATCTTACGAGTTCTACCCCACAGTGCTTTGTCCTGTAAGTCTCACGGTCAATTGGATAAGCCAAGAGCTGCTAAAGTGAAATCCCTAGATAAGATGGCTCCAAATAGGAGATACGGTTGATTGGCAACATTGCTGGGTAGGGAGTAGGGAAAGAGAGGGAAGTGTGGGAGGTGTGGGAGGTGTGGGAGGTGTGGGGAGATGGGGAGATGGGGAGATGGGGAGATGGGGAGTCAGAACCCAAACCACTCGGGCTTTGTATCAAGACAGGGGTTGTGAAAATTGAATGTACTTCATTAATATGAGCACCGCCATACCAATAGCAAAAGATCTGCTGTAGGACTTACGCAAAAGTGCAAAAGTCCTGAATGTGCGAATATAAACAAGGATATTGAATTTTTCTGCCATGGTGCCAGTGGGCAGATTGTCTAGCTAAACCACACTGCTCAACCCATTGAATTGGTGGGATTCACCATTATCGAGAGAGTCAATTAAGGTAGTTGCATATTACTGGGGGAACTAATCATAAGAGATTTCTACTGTGAAAGTAGAGACCGTTGGAAATCCGCAGATAATGTTTGACTTAACCTTTACTCGTAATTTAAGCGCTACACTAATTGTTGTGACTCTGCTTAGCGTGAGTTTATCTACCGTGCGTCATCATCCCCAAACCATGACGAAAC
>NZ_JAAHHZ010000390.1:0-4487 GCF_010672005.1 Moorena sp. SIO4A5
CTCTATAACGTTTACCTACTAAGCTTTTCACCAAGGGATCCGTTCAATCCGGATTACTTTTTTAGTGACGCTAATTAATGATTTGTATAGTTTTATAAACACAAATTACAGAAGATGGCAATTCTTATAAACGATAATCCTTGGGGCGAAGTATTCGGCTAGCCAATGTGGGAGCAAACCAAGAATTTATGTGCGAATGCTTCGCCCTGACAAACGTCCTTTGTGCTATGGGTTTCGACCTGACAGGGGCTGGTCAGTTATTTGAGTTGAACGGCACTAGCTACTGACTTGTCTAGCAATCTAGGAGATCGATCAAAAGCACCAAAGCCTCAAGCACTGAGGTTCGCTGATTGGGATTAACTATCACACTTGCGGGTTGATTGTGAGGGTTGCTATAACCGAGAGTTCTGATAATCTCCTCTGAGGTCATTGCCCCTGGACAATCCATATGGGTTAAACCAATAATCATGGGAACATTTACTCGCTCTTTCATAAACAGCAGAAGCTCACGAGAGTGGTTTAAACTGCTGGGTCGATGAACCGGCACAAGTACGATGTAGGCGTGAGCTTCACGAATTAAAATATCCCACATGAAGTCAAAGCGAGATTGACCAGGAGTACCGTAGATGTGAACATTTAGATTTTTACCAAAGGTAAGGCTACCAAAGTCAAAGGCAACGGTAGTTTTTTTCTTTAGCAGAAGTATTTCGTCGGTGGCTTTACGTTCTATTTCCACAGCTTCAACATTACTCGCTGTTCTCACAAAAGTAGATTTGCCAGCTCCTACAGTTCCGGTTACTACCACACGGACACTTTTCATGGGATTTACTCCACTAAGACTAGTTAATATTGAGTAGATTTCACTCTTAGCAGATCAAAAACGTAAATTTGCGGCGTAAATCTTGTGATTTGAGTTAAACTCAGATCTTAAACCAAGTTTACAATTAACCTGTAAAGGTAGGCCACAGCGGATATCAGAACAGGTAAAAGTGATAATATTTGACTATTTGAGGACTTAAATTGATTTTTATCACTGCCATTATTAAGTTTTTTGTACTGGTGTAATATCTCAGTTAAAGGAGGATTATCAAAGCGGATTTGGTATCAACACTCAAGCTTCAACAGTATTAATCTCAAGTCCTCGACTTTGTATAATTTGCTCAAATAACGGCGTACACAGAGCTTGTTCCACTGGCCAAACTCCCGGTTTATTGAGTTGACCAGTAAGCATCAGTTCCGCAATACTACCAGTACCCACCCCAGCAGCGACAGCAGTATTCTGATGGACTAAGGTGGAGCTAGCACGGGCTGATTTACCATCTTTGTAACCACTAACCTCTGAGCGAATTGCAACACCAATGCCACTAACGCGATCGCTTACATCGGTCATGATGTGGCTGACATGGGACAAAAACTCGATTCCAGCGGGATTTTTCAGCCAAGATGAGGGGAAGATGTGGGCAGCTATCCAGGTAAGATGATTATAAAAATCGGGAACTGAGCCAAATTTAGTGATGACGGTGTTAACGGGGAATGAGTCCACTAAGGTCAAGGCTTCTGGCATATCAAACCAGTAGACACCAGCTTTACCATAGGGAGCAGGGAATTGGATGGTTTCCCGTAGGCTATAAGGTTTAACGGTTTGCCACTGATTATTAATCCAAGCTTCAAAGGGTTCTTGCAATCCCAGGAAAGTAGTACGCATTACCGTCACTCCAGCACCACCAGAACCCGCAACTACATAGCTGAGGTGAATCCGTTCTGCAACATCTAACTGTTCCACATCGTGACGCACCATGCTATTGGAGATACCAGGAAAAATGCCAGAATTCACAATAGCGGTGACACCAGCAGCAGTAGCTTGTTCACGGAAGGCTAAGGCTTTACGGGTAAAAGCACGGTTGTCACTGACATCGAGATAGTTAACCCCTTGTTCGATGCAAGTGTTTAGGACAGTAGCGTCTCGGTATAGAAACGGACCAGCACAATGGATGACTAGGTTGTGAGATGCGATCGCATTTTTTAACCCCTCCTGATCAGCTAAGTCTAGAGGGAGAAACTGCACGGGGGGCTGTAACTGTTGTGGCAAAGCTAGGTCAAGTTTACCCTGACGTCCGGTAATCGTAATTTTCGCCTGAGTATGGGCAAGTAAGTCTTGGGCTACACTGTTCCCGATTCGTCCTTTGCCTCCTAGGATTAAAACCTGGTCTGTCATTAGATTATGTCTGCTTGAATACTGATCGCAGTTCTATCTTAGGGTTGCTGGTTTCACGTAATGTCATCATTGGATTCAAGTCTAATTTAATTGTGTCCATTGGATTTTACTAATAGTCAATTTTTGAACTCTAGGTATTTCTGTAGGTATTGTGATAATTTTTGATACCATATTCCCTACTCCCGTCTTGATGCAATAGCGAGTGGGGTAAACCCCCGCAGGTCGGCGCTGCATCGCTACTCCCTACTCCCTACTCCCTTTAAGACTATAGCAATTTTAAGGGATTGAAACGTAAGACAAGTCAGTCCGACTTTGGGTAGATTCTTTCCCATCTTTCCCATCTTCCCCATCTTCCCCATCTCCATCTTCATAAATTATCCCGATGTTGTGCAAACCCCTTCAGGGGATAGGCTTGACTTCCGCCATATAGTTAAGTTTTGTTACAAAAATGCGATATTCTGCATAAACGTTAAGGCTTAATCCTGATAAGTATTAAGACCCTTAAAAATAGCAACTAACTACACTTTGCAGCACATGACCTAGCTCCCCCAAACTGAGCAGTGGGAAATCGCCTCCCCACAGACTATCCAACTTCTTTTAGAATAGGTCTACAAGATGAATACTATCACTAACTCTTTAGAAAGAGCCAATACTCAAGCACAACAGTTACATAAGGTTTTTTTACAAGGGATACTGGAAGGATTTATTGATGGCATTTTGATTCTGAGTACAAAAGGAAAGATACTTCATGCCAATGAATCTGCTCGCCTTCTGTTGGATCAACTCACACCAGAGAGTAAACAATCTAATTTGGTGCCTAAACAAATCTGGCGTATCTGCCAAGCTTTGAAATACAGTTTTAAGTCCTATCATTCTCAGGCAGTTATTATAGATTCTCATCTTACTACGAGTCAGTCAACTCCTGTTCGGATTCGAGTGCGATGGCTCAAATTAGAGTTATCTAAAGAGCCTTGTATTTTAGTTACTCTTGAAGACCAACATCAATCCATTCAAAATCTAGTGCTTGCAGAAGTTTACCACTATGGTTTAACTCCTCGTGAAGCAGAAGTCTGGTTACTGCGTCGAGTCAATTATTCCTATAAAGACATTGCCGCTAAGCTATTCATTACCCTCAGCACAGTGAAGAAGCACATGAAAAATATTCATGCTAAACGTAAGCTGACAGCCGTGAGCTAAAAGCTCACGCTACGCGAACAGCTGTCAGCTGTCAGCTTAAAATAAACCTCTAAGCGTGAGAATTTAATAGTTCGAGATTAATCATAATTGAAAGTCTGGGGAAAATCCCATCAGTAGAAGTAACTCACATGAAACGAATCCTTGCCTCTTTTCTTCAAAAACTGTTCCCGTAGCGCATTAGCTGAATGCTTACAGCTAAAAGCTTATGCCAGTGCTTTGCAGCTAGACCAATAATTTGAAGCGAGCAGTTCTGGACTAGCTGCTGCATCTGGCTTACCAATTAGAGGAGTTGCACTCGGAGGGTTTGTTGTAGTCTGTAGCAACACCCGCGACTCAGGCAAACTCTTGTCAGGCTTACCTCAAGCAATATTAGGTATTGAACCATCAGACTAGACGAGGGCAAAATTCCCCTAACCGATTACCCCTTATTTATTTAGGGTTTCCATTGTTAATGATAACTCAGTTTTCAACGTTATGAAAACTACTTTATGCAAAAAATAGTTTTAATTAATGCAAAATCAACATAAAAAAAAATTGATGTGAAAACAGGGCAAACCCATGTAAATTCTAAAAGCCTTACTCAGACAAAACGGCAAATATAATAAGCAAAATTACTTATTATATCAGTTTCATATCGAGTAAGGATTTCAAAATAAGAGGGATTGACACGGAATGTAAAAATAAATTTATTTTCATGTACTCCATACATAGTGACTCTATCTATTTATGTTATTTTTGTCCATGATGAAGCAATAACCAATTTTCGTAAAAAACAACTGGGTCAAGACAAGAATGACATCAGATACGGCTGAAGTGTTATCGGTAAATCAAAGGACTAATCAGACGGAAAAATCAGATCGGGACAATAAACAAGTCAAGCTAGCCTATACCCAACTAATCCTCTGCGCTACAGGGATTGGTATTGCTGGCGGATTAGTAGCAACTAGTTACTATTTTGTCCTAGAACAGTGTTTGCATTTTGTTTGGCATTGGTTACCCGAATTTCTAGAACCCTATTTCCCGAGTTGGCTACCCTCTTGGAATTATGTGTGGATTGCCACTACCATTGGTGGGT
>NZ_JAAHHZ010000391.1:0-4444 GCF_010672005.1 Moorena sp. SIO4A5
CTTTCACTCACCCGCATGGTGAAGGCGCGATTGTCTTCTTTTGGTTTACCGCCAAAGGAACTATAGGGCTGTTGTACTGTGTTGATGGCGGGATCTCGTGTTACAAATCCTTGAATGGAATTAGCTGCCAGGGGTTTACTTAAATGGTCGGCTGCATTCCCCTGGTTAACAAAGGTCGCCCTGACAGCTTGGGTTTTGATGTCGAGAGTATCAGGAATTGCAGCAGCGTTTTCGGTGACGGTGGCTCGTAACCAATGTAAACCACTGGGTAATAAGTTATGCTGACTGGTGGCTTTGTCTGGAATACTCAAGCGGATAATCCCCGAATCGACTAACCCATTGGTACTATCGGAAAGCATTTCTGTATCTTGAAATTTCTGCCAAGAATTACCACTCAAGTAACTCCAGTGAATCTGTGGCGGAATTAGTTCCCCATTACCACTGCCCGGTATCATTTGGAAGAGGATGGAAATGTTTTGGGGTGGTTGCAGATTACGGATACCAATGTATAAAGTGCCTTGTTCTTGATAGTTCGGTAAGAGATAATATTGGTTGTCTTGATTGAGAGTTTGGATATCGGCATAGCCAAAGGGATTAAGTTGGAAGATTTTACTAGGTTCCTGCTCGCTTTGGGAGGCTTGCAAGTCAATCTCTTCTGAGGCGGTATAGTCGAGGGAGATGGCTTTAACTTGCGGGGTGTAAGGGGGATAAACCGTCAGGGATTTGATTTTTATATCCTTTCCATCTTTATCTTTTACTTTGGTTCCATCTTTATCTTTTACAACGTCTTTATCCGTTGCAGAAGTCACCTTATTTAATACTATCGGATATAAATCATGGGCAAATGCAAAATCTGGGCTTGCTAATTCCAGTATGAAATACCGATTTTGCTCAAAAGGATCATCTGTATCTATATCTATAAGGGAATTAGATGATGAATCATCTTGTAGATTGGAGTTGTGATAACTCAAAGAAGTATTTTTTTTAAAAATAGTTTTTTCTTCTTGGTTTTCTCCGGTACCGGTAATTGTAATTGTTTTTTCTGTAAATATTTCTTTGTCATTTTTTTAAAAATCCACCCTGCTTCGGTTATTAAAAAGCTTCAAACTGGCTTTAAAGCTGTTATTAGTAATTGCATCCGTAATTACCCCAGTACTTGAATATGCCTCATAATGGGTGGCAAAGTCTTTAGGAAGTCCCATCCACTCCATATTAATGGCAAGACTATCTAATTTTTTGGTGCTAATTTCTCGATTAGCGAAGTAAAACCCCGAACCTACTTTAGGATTATTGCCAAAGGGTTGAAAAGGAATTTTGGGATTTAGTACTGAGTTATCATTCCGCAGTTGGACATCTTGACTATTTTCTACTTTAACTTGTATCTTTACTTTTTATAAGCGTACCGATTTAAATTGATCGTAATATAGTTTTTCCTGGGTATTTTCTGCTGATGATATTTCTTTCAACAGAATTTTTACCACTGGATAGGGAGTGTCCAGGAAAAAAGTTGACTCATCTGGTTTGGGTGGCAAAATAGCAGGTAGGGTGGGATCGAGGGTTAACTGAAACTGTAAACTGTTGAGGTAAATAGCAGAATTACGATAGAGGTTAATCTGGTCAGTACTAACAGCCTCTTGAGGGAAATTACCGATACCAATTTGCTGTATATTAGCTTCTTTATCCCTGACTAATCCTATAATCTTGAATATCTTGCCGTCATTCCAAACCAGAAGTTGCCCTACATCGTCGCTCTCAGAAAAGGTATGTTCAGAGCCTTCACTAAAAGAAACGCTTGTCAAGTTATCGTTGTCCGAAGCAGTGGAACTCAGAGATAGTTCTGTACTGCTATAATAGTCTAGTGGTTCTTCAACAATAAAATCGCCAACTTTAGCTTCAAAAGCTTGAGGTTGTATCCATTGGGCTTCACTACTCAAGTAAATCTCAAAAGGGTCGCTACTTAGTATTTCTTGGAAAGTATCCCGATTCAAAGTGTTTCCTTCAGAGGCGAAGGTAAGGGTAATCTTACGTGTACCTTCTTGCAACAACAAGACGGGAGAAGTAACGGCAAAACCGATGGAATTTTGTGAGGTTTGAGTAATGTTGCCAAAAGTATGAAAACGTTGTGCTTTAGTTACTTGTCCCTCTTCCGCGTCAACTAGTGAACTTCCATGGATATTTTTAATTTCGGTTTTTCCAATGGGAGGGTAAGTAAAGTTTCTTTTCTTGGTTTGGGCTTTTTCAACGAGGCGATAGACTTCTTTCCAATCAGGATTTTCTGTAGTAGCTTGGATTTCCATAATCTTCCGGAAATCTGCCACACTCAGATACAGTTCTTCTTTGACATATCTAATAACTCGCTCTTGGTCAAGATCAGCAACTATCTCTTGGAGGGTTGTATAACCATTAGGCATTTTCGGCAAAGGATCGCCAGGATTAGGATGACCAAGAGCCCATTCCATCATGCTCTTGAAATCGGACTGTTCTCGCTTTTGTTTTAAGGCATTACGCCTCCCCATGGTAATTTTTTTTCTGTAGGCTTTTTCAATTATTTTATAAACTTCGTTCCATTCTAATTCTGTAGGTTCTTCTACTTCTGGATTGTCTTTATTTATTTGCCTATCATGGATATCAAAGCAATACTTAAAATCTTCTGTAGAGACAAAAAATAGTTGATTTTTAATATAATTTTCAATAGAATCCTTTTCTTCTTCTTCTTCAGAGATTTGTTCAGGATTTTTAATCCCTTGATAAATAGTGTCTTTGAGATAATCAATATCAACAGATTCACCATTAAAATCAGGAAGTTTGTCTCCTTGGTTGGGGCTACCAACCGCCCAGCGCAGCATAGTTTCAAAACTTTGATCGCTCTTATTATCTTGATTATGAATTTCTTCTAAACCGATATAATTTTTTTCTAAAAATAACGTTTTGATGCTGGCTACTTGAGCTTGATTAACAACTATATCTTCATCGGTGGCATAGTTAATATTAACCCCTTGACTATCTTGTCCAGCGCTGAGCAAAGTACCCTTGTTAATAAGATGGGCTTCTTCTCCTTGCGCCAGCTCAAAAATCCCATGAATCTTGTCTGGAACTTCCTCTTTTGTCCTTAACTGCAGTACCTCTTTATAGTAAAAATCGAGATATCTTTGGGTCAGTGCCTTGAACTGTTGCTGAGGATAACGTAATAATTGTAAAAACGTGAACAACAAAACTAGATGAGGTTGGG
This sequence comes from Moorena sp. SIO4A5, assembly GCF_010672005.1. Lineage (NCBI taxonomy): Bacteria > Bacillati > Cyanobacteriota > Cyanophyceae > Coleofasciculales > Coleofasciculaceae > Moorena > Moorena sp. SIO4A5. Next base: position 3,230 of record NZ_JAAHHZ010000391.1, read on the forward strand.
CTAATTGCCGTTGTGTCGATGGCTCGTCTGCGAAGTTTTCCGGGTTATTAATGTAAGCAACCATTTGCTCAACATCTCCCGCAAAGAAACTCGACCAATCCCCATTTATCCGATTGGACTCATCGTAATAGTTTAGTTTTGTGGCATACTCTTGTACGAAGGTGAGTAAATCATAAACATCGCGCTCATCTACGGAAACATAATCTGGTTCGAGTTCCCTTAGCAAGCGTCCGCGCTGACTAACGCCATCCCGAAAAATTTGATGTATAATTTTCTTGTTTGTATTCATAACTAAATTCTACATCATTGATCAGGATGGCAGATGTAAACTTTATTAACAAGCTAATCTCAAAAAAAGTAATGAATATTCATATAAGGAACGAAAATTAAATTTGGTGTAAGCATTTAGTTATCAGCCGTCAGCGATCAGCTGTCAGCTAATGGGCTAGGGCGTGTCTTCTTGCCTCGGAGATCCCCCTAAATCCCCCTTAAAAAAGGGGGACTTTGAGTATGGCTCCCCCCTTCCGCGCGGGGGGCTGGGGGCAGGGCTGTTTCATTCTAACAAAACCCAAAGCCTAGACCACTTGTTACGAAGCCATCTTTGGGCTTCGGTAATTGAGTCGAAGCCCAAAATTCGGAAAAGATTTAGAGCTACTGTGTTGAGAATAGAAAAGTTAGTAGTAGCTTGAGTGTCATTAAAAGAACAATGATCTTCCTGTAAAATCACATCTTTAATCCAATGCCATTTATTTTCGATTGCCCAGTGTCCTTTAATTTTATCAGCAAATACTTTAGCCGTTTCTGACAAGCTACTGTTCTAATAAGCAATATTATTATAATTGGCATTTCCTCTTTTTCCTTGTCTAACTACTTTTATAAAACTCTTGACATGCCACCAATCTAAGCAAAAATAAGCCGGAGGCTCAAACAAGTAAGTAGTGCGCTCAATTTCTCGGCCATGACTCTTGTCAATAGTGCAATTAACTGTAATTGGTGTTTGATGAGTACTAACATATTCTAGAGAGTTATAGAGTGTTTTTTGAGTTTTTTTGACGGCAATAGTATAATGATTATTTTAGTCAATAATAGCTGGGGGGGCGACAAGCGCCCTGTAACCCTTGATATATCTTAAATTGAGCAAATTATGGTAAAAAAAGATAGGTCATAACTTGTCAATACGACCTATCAATTTAAAATGCTACCAAAATTATATCA
>NZ_JAAHHZ010000392.1:0-4438 GCF_010672005.1 Moorena sp. SIO4A5
TTGATAATATTAGCGTTCTGACACAAACCACCGTAAGTGTAAAGGAACTCAAAGCTCATTCCCCTCAGTTACGGGAATTAAATGAATGGTATCGAGAAAATGTCCGGAGTTTAGGCATTGCCACAAAAGTCTACTATGAAACTCAGCCTGTCAAAGGGATTTTGGTGGTAGACCCAGATAGTGCCAACCCCGGCATTGAAAAAGTGAAGCCGGTTGCGATACCAAAGAATCACATTGACTTATGCAAACCAGAGTCTCAAAACAGTCAGGTCTATCTTGGTGTCAAGAAATTTATCAAGGAATGCCTCAACACTCCTGGTTGGCTGGATAACACTAATAGAATAGAGGTAAAAAAAAACCGATACAATTAAATCCCCCCAGTAACATTATCAATCGAGGTACTCCTAACTTTGTCGGTAGAGAGGATCAACTTGAGCAGCTCCATCGGGAATTTCAACAGACCGATCAATTAGTGATTTGTGCCATTGCCGGAATGGGTGGTGTGGGCAAAACCGAATTAGCTCTACAATATGCTCTGAGATATCAGGATAACTACCCTGGGGGTTTGTGCTGGCTGCCAGTGCGGGGGGCAGATCTCGTAACTCAACTTATTAGTTTTGGGCGTACGGAATTAGGATTAACCATTCCAGATCAACTAGAGTTCCAGGAAAAGGTAAGATACTGCTGGGGGCATTGGCCAGAAGGCACAGCATTGATTGTGCTGGATGATGTAGTAGACTATCAAACCATTCATCCCTATTTGCCTCCAGCCCAATCCCGCTTTAAAGTACTGATCACCAGCCGTCAGCGTCCAGGGAATTCTTACCGACGAATTGACCTGGATGTAATATATCCAGAGGCAGCCTTAGAATTATTGCCTCAGCTTGTTGGCAAAGAGCGCATTGAGCAAGAACTAAAGGAAGCAAAAGCCTTATGTGAATGGTTGGGCTATTTGCCCTTGGGTTTGGAGTTAGTAGGACGATATCTTTACGAACATCCCACTCTGAAAGTAACAGAAGTCCAGGAGCAATTGAAAGATAAGCGGTTAGAAGCACAGGCTTTGTTTGAACAACAACCAGATATGACCGCCGAGTTGGGAGTAGCAGAGGCTTTTGAGTTGACCTGGTCAACCCTTTCAGAAGAAGCAAAGCACCTGGGGTGTCTGCTGAGTTTATTTGCTGCTGCTACCTTTGACTGGACGTTAGTAGAGCAGTGTGTGAAAATACACGAGTCTCGCCAAAGATGGAAGTTGTTTCAACGACTATCTGGAAAAGCTGCTCATAGTCTCAGAGCAAAGGAGTTGGGGGAAATACGAGATGGCAGTTTACTAAAACTGAACCTGTTGCAACTGAGTGAACAGCAAACCTATCGGCTCCATCAACTAATTCGAGAATTTTTCCAGACCAAGCTGGCTCAATTACCAGAGGCCGATCGCTACAAGGAAAGCTTTTGTCAAACAATGGTGGCTGTGGCCAAAAAAATTCCTGATACACCAACTCGCGATGATATTACAGCAGTTACCCCCGCCATCCCTCATTTAGCCGAAGCTGCCACAGTCCTAACTGACTGGCTCAGGGATGAAGATTTAACATGGCCCTTTCTTGGCTTAGGAAGATTCTATCAGGGTCAAGGTATCTATGACCAGGCTGAACCCTGGTATGAGCAATGTTTAGAGATAACTAGAAGCCGCTTGGGTGAAAACCATCCCTCAGTGGCCAGCAGTCTCCACAACCTGGCTGGACTCTACAACTCAATGGGGCGCTATGACCAGGCCGAACCCCTCTTACAACAGGCATTGGAGATAACTAGAAGCCGCTTGGGTGAAAACCATCCCTCAGTGGCCAGCAGTCTCAACAACCTGGCATTACTCTACAACTCAATGGGGCGCTATGAGAAGGCCGAACCCCTCTATCAACAAGCTTTGGAGATGAGAAAGCAGCTGCTGGGTGAAAACCATCCCTCAGTGGCCACCAGTCTCAACAACCTGGCTGGACTCTACAACTCAATGGGGCGCTATGACCAGGCCGAACCCCTCTTTCAACAGGCTTTGGAGATGTATAAGCAGCTGCTGGGTGAAAACCATCCCTCAGTGGCCACCAGTCTCAACAACCTGGCATATCTCTACAAAGCTCAGGGGCGCTATGAGAAGGCCGAACCCCTCTATCAACAGGCTTTGGAGATGTATAAGCAGCTGCTGGGTCACCACCATCCCTCAGTGGCCACCAGTCTCAACAACCTGGCATTACTCTACAAAGATCAGGGGCGCTATGAGAAGGCCGAACCCCTCTTACAACAGGCATTGGAGATGAGAAAGCAGCTGCTGGGTGACGAACATCCTGATATGGCTGAAAGTCTCAACAACCTGGCATATCTCTACAAAGCTCAGGGGCGCTATGATGAGGCCGAAACCCTCTATCAAGAGGCTTTGGAGATGAGAAAGCAGCTGCTGGGTGAAAACCATCCCGATGTGGCCAGCAGTCTCAACAACCTGGCTGGACTCTACAACTCAATGGGGCGCTATGACCAGGCCGAACCCCTCTTTCAACAGGCTTTGGAGATGTCTAAGCAGCTGCTGGGTCACCACCATCCCGATGTGGCCAGCAGTCTCAACAACCTGGCTGGACTCTACGACTCAATGGGGCGCTATGACCAGGCCGAACCCCTCTACCAACAGGCTTTGGAGATGAGAAAGCAGCTGCTGGGTCACCACCATCCCGATGTGGCCAGCAGTCTCCACAACCTGGCTGGACTCTACAACTCAATGGAGCGCTATGACCAGGCCGAACCCCTCTTTCAACAGGCTTTGGAGATGAGAAAGCAGCTGCTGGGTCACCACCATCCTGATGTGGCCACCAGTCTCAACAACCTGGCTGGACTCTACTACTCAATGGAGCGCTATGACCAGGCCGAACCCCTCTTTCAACAGGCTTTGGAGATTGCCGAAGGTCGGTTAGGGTCAAATCATCCTGATACTGTAACCATCCGTGAGAATCTGGAAAGTTGCGCTCTCTTCTAGGGAAGTTAGGGTGATAAAATCATCCTGATACTGTAACCATCCGTGAGAATCTGGAAAGTTTGCCCTCTCCTGTATCAAGGATGATACATAAAGCCTATCTTGGGTTAAAATCATGGTTTTCTGACTAGACCTTGGAGCATTAGGAACAGATGTGGCATTGGTGAGGGGCGGGATGAATATAGCGCTACGGGCAAGGCAAGAGGCAAGAGGCAAGAGTTTACTACAACAGCTTAGGTGCGCTTTTATAAATGTCAAAATATCAGTAGAGTGGGCATCCTGCCCGCCCGAAGAATTAATAGCACCCGCGCGAATAATCAATATCAGTAGAGTGGGCAGTGCATCAGACTAATTTAAAACCTAAAAATCATCAAGGTAAGCACTGCCCACCCTACATCTCCTACCGATTCCCGATTCCCGATTCCCGACTCCCGATTCCCGATTCCCGATTCCCGATTCCCGATTCCCGATTCCCGACTTCTAGAAAATATCTTTCCGCTTCTGTAATTTAAAAGCAATTATTAAATAAACCCCTGTGTGTAAACATAGGAGTAGCCAGTTAAGAATCAAATTTTGCCAAGTGGCATCATAAACTGGTGTTGCTTCAAAGGGAGGAGGGGGAAGCTTTAATCCAAATCGGGAAGACTGTTCTGGTACCATACTATTCACATTTACCAGGGCACCATAAGCTCCCATTGACCAACGACTTACCATCAACCAAGATAGTGTACTGGCTAATCCTTTTAGTTTAAAAATAACTCCAGAAAAAATAATCTGGGGTAGCAAAATTAATGGTATAGTATTATTGGCTTCACTTTCATTGTTTACCAATGTCGATACCATCAGACCTAAACTGGTAGCAGCGATAATGGTTAAAAAAGTCGTGATTCCCAAGCCAATTTTCCAATCCAGTAGTTCAGAGGTAGGTGACTTAAACCCATAGAGGACAATAGTAACAATCAAGATAGTTTGTAAAATAGCTAAGCCAGACCGAATCAGTACTTTGGAACCAAGATAGGGAAATAACCCTAAATTAACCAGTCGCTCTCTGGCATAAATGCTAGACTCTTTCACAATTTCTTGCAGTGAACTAGATAGTCCTACCCAAAGGGCAGCACAGGTAAAAATAAACAGTACCTGTAGCGCTAGAGGTGCTTGGGTGATGTCTGGAGAGTTCAGTTGAGCTAAAGGGTCTTTCCCGGACAACGTCAGAATAATCAAGCTAATCCCAATCGGAGCAGTTAGTAAGGCTAGGGCAACACTTCGCATATCCCGCACTACTAGTTTTAGATAGCGCCGACTGAGCAACAGCAGTTGCTTGAGTTTGAGTTGCTTGAGTTGCTTGAAAACAGGAATACCAGCACTTTTGCTAGGGATTGACGTCGATAGCAACCTTTGACCAGGACTGAGGTGTGCTGAAATGTA
>NZ_JAAHHZ010000393.1:0-4429 GCF_010672005.1 Moorena sp. SIO4A5
CGCATTAAACCATCACAGCCAGGATATCCTTCCCGACCACTGGTTCCTGAAATACAGAGGGCAGAAATTCTGGCAACTCTCAAACCCGTAGATGGGGTAGTGATTTTTGCTGAAACCACAGCTAATCGTTTAATTGAAGCACTGCAACCAGAGGTGTACGTTAAAGGGGGTGACTACACTTTATCCACTTTACCAGAAGCCCAAATTGTTCAATCCTACGGGGGGCGGATTGAGTTAGTCCAGGTTGAATTTCCTACCTCCACTACTCAAATCATTAACCGCATTCTTCAGGCTCGATAAGCACGTGAGAATAGAGAATGGTTAAAATTTGGTAAATTGTTGTGGGTGTAAATTGATTCTTTGTCAATTTTGGAAAAAACTTTTCATACCCTCGGGTGTTGTCTCTTCCTAGCTGGTGTCTCCCTATATACAGTATAGGCACGCTACATTAGGCATGATAGCAGGCTTACATTAGGTACTAAGCACCCTTACACACTTAACTATTAACCATTAACCATTAACCATTAACCATTAAACCAACACCTAACCCCCAACCCCTAACAATTAACCTGCAAGTTAATTGTTCAAGCAGCGATTAGAGTGAAGCACCGAAGCGAGACAATTGACGGACTACGATCGCACGAATTTTGGCACAAGTTGTTCATCGTAAAAGGTTTAAGGTTAGACAATTATAAGCTTGAAGGTTGTATACAAGCGGTTCCTTGCCGTAGTCTAGGTTAAAAGCATGAACTTGCTTGACTCTCGACTTTAAAACCTATCACATTCAATCTTCTTGAGTGCAACCTCAAACCCTACCCTTCATGAGCGATCAAACGGCCCGGTTACCAGCAGAAGTCTCTAACACAGTTGCCGAACTCCAGCGCCAGCTAAAGTCTAGTTCTGAAAAAAAACAACAGGCTTTGATTCAGGAACTTGCCAACACTGGCACTGCCGGGTTAGACGTGTTAATGGAATTTTTACAGGAGCAACATGCCAACCCGACTATCCTCAGTGCTGGTTTTGCCTATCAAGCCCTCCATCAAGCCAATATGCCCAAAACCAATGAATTTTTGCAAACCTATTTTCCTACTGGGGTTGTACCCCTACGTTCTGAAGCAGGCATTGATTACACACCCGTGCAACAGCTGTTAGTTAAACAAGATTTTCTCGCAGCTGACCGTCTTACTCTCGAAAAACTCTGTGAGTTAGCAGGAGCTGCTGCTCTACAGAGAAGATGGCTGTATTTTTCCGAAGTAGACAATTTCCCGATTACAGATTTGCAAACTATTGATATCTTGTGGGTTATTCACTCTCAAGGCAAATTTGGATTTTCTGTACAGCGGGAGCTTTGGTTGTCTTTGGGCAAGAACTGGGAAAAACTTTGGCCAAAAATTGGTTGGAAAACTGGCAATCGCTGGACCCGATATCCCCATGAGTTTATCTGGGATCTCAGTGCACCAAAAGGTCATTTGCCTCTTTCCAATCAGCTCAGAGGTGTTCGGGTATTTTCCTCTTTGCTTTCTCATCCAGCTTGGTCTACTCGGATATGACTGCCATAAGCGGTCAGGAAGGAAAAAAACACAAAAATGCTTCTGATACCAAAAAAAATGGCATGATTTAAGCATTTATTTTCCTGAGAATTTGTTGACTTCACTACTCTATCTGGGAACCTTAAGTGTTGTGGGTAGTACTACAGTAGCCAGTAGACTGTGGTGCTACCAAAGGTAACCATGGGAAATGGGTTGGTTATGGCAAAAGAAAATCAACTTTTTTGTACTCTGGATGGTTTGACTCCTAAAGAACGGGAAAAAAAACGACTGAAAACTCTTCGGGATTTAGGTCTACTCGAAGCAGAAACAGTACCAGTTTTCGACGAGGCAACTCAAACTACTGCCAGATTTTTAGATGTGCCTATCTGCATTTTGGGCTTTATGGTACAAACGCAACAGCACATCAAATCAGCTGTGGGATTATCTAGAATCGGTCTAATGAATCGAGTGGCACAGTCCCGTCAGTTGCCCCGTAGTGAATGCTTTTGTAGCTATGTAGTAGATAGTCATCAAATGTTGGCGATTAATGATACAGTCGCCAACCCTGTCTTTGCTAGTAGTGTACTGGTTCACCACTACGGTATCCGTTCTTACTTAGGTGCACCACTGTTAACTGCTGACGGAGAGTGTTTAGGTACCCTAGCAGTTATGGATTTAGTACCTCGCAATTTTACCACCAAAGATTATGAGTTTTTGGCAATTACCGCTCGTTGGAGTCTCAGTGAATTTGAGCGGAATCATTTTTTGAAAAAAGAGCGTGACCGGTTTGTTAACTGGCTACCTAACTCTTCCACAGAGGCTCAGCACTCTCAGGAAGTGGAGTCTGATCGGGAAATTTATAGCCCTCGGAATATCTGTCTAGATGGAATAGCTGGTTTTAACTCAGTTCACACCATTAAGTACAAATTACTAACTCAGCTGACACAGGAATTGCGCACACCTCTAACATCAATTATGGGAATGGCTAGTGTATTAAGTCGCCAAGTTTATGGGTCTTTGACTGATAAACAAAAAGAATATCTAGAAATTGTTTATTGCAGTGGTCGTCAGCTGGTCTTGATGGTTGATGAAATTCTTTGCTTGGGGATTTTTGAGGAAAACAGCGAACAACTAAATTTAACTGCTGTAGATATTGAAATGCTCTGTCAACAAGCAATTAACAATTTAGCACAGATAGCCCAGCAACATCGACAAAAGTTGCATTTATCTGTAGAGCCAGGGAATCGCATCTGGTTTCTGGATAAAGAAAAGGTCAGACAAATGCTATATTACCTCATATTCAGTGTGATTTACTCGGCTGAAGCAGGGGGTGAAATACGCATCCATGTCTCTCGAAAAACTGATTTGGACAGGGCTAATGTCGTGTCTTTGAAAATCGCGGTTTGGGTTTCTCACCCCTGGCTCGGAGATGGTCTACCTCAGATGTACGGGCAAATTTCTGAGTTACCGTTACAATCTCCCTCAGCAGCAGCAGCAGTTGCTAATGCTTTAGAAACCCCATTCATCAATGAACGACTCGGAATAAGTGAACTACCTTCGAGTTCTAACTTCCTCTGTGACAATCAGTTTTTATCCAGTTCTTTTGACCCAGAAAGCACTAGTTGGAGTTCTGAATCGGAAAAAATACCTCAGAATAGTGAATCTCGTGAAAGTTTAGGGCTATTACTAAGCTGCCATTTAGCTAAACGCCATAGAGGAAAAATTTCTGTTCAAGGTTTGCCAGAGTTAGGGTACCGCTACGTGATTACTTTACCTAAATTAGAGTCTTCTGATCAAAACTGTTAAACCACTGTTCCAATTCATTGACTGATATGTTAAACTAATATGGGCAACGGTACTGTAAAGGTGATACAGCCAGCAAACATAGACCGTGACCGTATTTATCAAAAACAACTCATAAATAGAAGACTAACGGCTGATAAGGGTTGCTCAGTTAAGAAATTGTTGAATTTTGCGCGCGTCTTTCTGAAGTGGTCGATAGCAAAAGTCCTAAAGACCCCCTGAGAAGGCCAGATTTTCGGGAAGCGTCGAAACGTTTTTTAGTATTTGGTGAATGAATCCTGATCTAAAATCAAAGATTATAGATGGGGTGGTTTCAAATAAAACATAGACAATGAATTCAGCTTGGCAACGGTTTACTCTCTCAAATTTGCAGCTGTATCGGTGGCGAGGAACTAGCTATTTGTATCGCCTCGTGGGACTCCTAGATTCTTGGCGTCAGAGTAGCTTGCTCCTACAGTGGTCTGACCCAATAGGAGCGATGATAGTTGCTCTGGTGTTCGGTTTAGCTCCTTTTGTCTCCAATGCTCTAGTAGGCATCTTGTTAATTGCAAGTGCAGGGTTCTGGGTATTGCTAACCTTATCCGATGATATAGGAAAGCCGAAGGTAAGCCCCATTCATCTGTTAGTTTTTTTGTACTGGAGTGTTGCCACTATAGCCACCGCACTCTCTCCGGTGAAAGGGGCTGCCTCTAGTGGTTTGGTGAAATTAACCCTTTATTTGTTGTTTTTTGCCCTGATCGCAAGGGTATTGCGTTCCGGTCCGCTTCGTAGCTGGATTATTACCCTGTTTCTCCATATCTCACTAATTGTCAGTATTTACGGCTTGCGGCAGTGGTTTTTTGGGGCTGAAGCATTAGCTACCTGGGTAGACCCGACTTCAGCAGCAGCAAAACTGACACGGGTCTATAGTTATCTGGGCAACCCGAATTTACTAGCTGGTTATCTGATCCCAGCAGTATCATTGAGTTTGGCAGCAGTATTTGTCTGGCAGGGTTTGCTCCCCAAAGCCTTAGCACTGACGATGGTGGTCGTGAATTCAGTTTGTCTAGTGCTAACCTTTAGTCGGGGTGGATGGATTGGTTTTGTTGTTTGTATTT
>NZ_JAAHHZ010000394.1:0-4399 GCF_010672005.1 Moorena sp. SIO4A5
TTTGAGTACTGTACCTGATTCAATCTTCGGTACAACCAAGGAGAATTCTTTGAGTTGCATTTTGCCCTTCGCACCTTGATGACAATTACCAGTTTACATGCTTTTCAAGCTTAACCGAACCGTATTGGGGGGGATTCCTGTTCCCTTTGATTAATTTAGGTATACCAATCTAAATGCTGAACAGCTTAACAATTAACAATTTTCAAATTACTAATGACTAAAGTAAGCCTAAAAAGATCGGGTCTTGCTCCTGGTAGGACAGAAATGGTACAGGACCGATGAAATAGGGTGTACAACCTAAATCCACAAACATGTTACGGACACAATAGCGGAAAAACAAGGCTGTACCAGCAGAGCCTTCTGTTTCTGATGTATCCCAAACCACTACCTTAAAGGCATCGCCAAAGGGGTGTCTACCAGTGGGTTCCATCCCATCATTTATTTGTCCTAAAAAACCGGAACCTCCTTCAACTTCTTGATATTTACCACTAATCCACTGCTTACCTTTGATACTTGGCTGACCAGCTAATTCGATATGAGCGCATTCACTTTCACAGGGAACTTTAAATCCTTCTTGATCACTACCGGAAATGGTATTATTGCGTTGAGATTCAGCTATGCCAAAGGCGATATCTAAAATACCAATGGCGCTCCCTTGTGCTTGAATCGGATTGGGAAATTGGGAAAATGGTACTTGGGATAAGCCAGGAACTTGAGCGATATTGGTATTCTGCCAATCCTTAAATGCAGCGAGGGGAGCAACATCAATACCAGGTAGGGAATCTAAGCCATAAACCGATAGGTCAAGGGTGTCAAAGGAAAGGTCTCTGAGGTGGGGTGAGAATGCTAAAAAGTCTCCTAAGGTTTCTGTTGGGTCAAAGCTACTCGCCAAATTGATGGATAGTAAACCAAAGACTGGTTGCAGCTGTTCTATAGTATATCTCTCCAAATCAGGGATGGCGTCTACTAAGCTACCTAAGGTTTGGGAGCTCATTAACCCAAAATCTGCTAAGGACAAATTTCCTAAGTCCAATCCGGTTAGGGACATAATGTTATTCAAGCTAAAATTTTGTAGCTCAAATATCTGCTGAAAGTCTCCTAATTTCATATATTGGTCTGGTGTTTGACCAGCTAACCATGTCCTTGATGGGTCATAACCTACGGCTTGAATCACGTCTGAAGACGCTTGAAAAGAACCCCCTTGAGAAATACCGGGAAAAGTTCCGAAGGTGACTTGATTCCAATTTGGTAGTTTTGTCCCCTCCCAAGCTGTGGTTGGGACATAGTCTTGCAGAGGATAACTTGCAGCATTTAATGCTACCTTGGGTTTTACATTTGGTTTTACGTGTGGTTTTACTTGTGCTTCTACCTTGGGTTCAATTTTCGTTTCTTTTACTGGTAGTTTACTGTTTTGAACAGGAGTAAGAGTTGCGACCGCTGTTGGCATTCTTAATCCAGAGGCAATAAGAATACCAGAAAGTACAAAGCAAAGACCTAAGCCAGTGACGAACCAATAGAGTAGAATAAATGCTTTTCGCCGATGGTTATCCTTTTGCCACCAAGGTTTCTTTTTATTTGATTTTATCTGATGCTTACTGCTCATTCTTTTTCTCCTGGATTACGACTTCTTTAGTTAGGACTTCAATGGTGTCTTTCTGTTCATCTCTTTGTGAAATGGCTGTTGGAACAGTTGGACGACGACCCATTTTTTGCAATTTATCGGCCAATTCTAAAGAAATACCGGCTTGAGTGGCGGCATTTGAAATAGTCTGACCGTCTTTGAGAAAAACGACGAAATTATCTAACTTTCTATGGAGTTCTGAACCCTTGACTAAAAGTCCTTGTAAGGTTGCTCGAAAGATCCCCCGCTCTATGGCATCGACGACTATAAAGTCTACGGAAGGAGTAGGTTTATTAAACTCAATGACTACTTCGCTAGGTCGGTCAGCTGGAGTCACTTTAAATAGGTAAATTTGCCTACCCTCAACAGAACGAGTAACTACTGTCAAAAGTGTGCTATTTGTCTTTGGTATACCAGGAATATCAAGTTCTTCAATGCGGCGCAAATGAATTACAGTTGCCTGATTATACTCACAATTTTTTTTAGCAACTAAGTTATCTAAGCAACCATCGACATCAACAGCAACGAATGAGGGATTATCAATCCAGAGTTTTTCAATAACTTCCCCAGTAGAAATGAAACTGATATTTACCCCATATCCTGGAGCCAAGGCTACTGGATATGGGTTATTTTGAGGCACTGAAGATTGCCCAGAAGAGGTTAGACTTACCCGTTTGACTGCTATAGCTGAATTACCAGGATCTGCCCAAGCTGGCTTAGCTAGAAAAAGGGATAAAGCAAATAGTAAAAGAATTTGAGTTTTGGCTGGTTTAATTTTTAACTCTTGACCTAATTGAATTTGCAAGGCTGAAAAAAAATTATTCATGGCTACTTACAAGCTCCTAAAATTAAAAATTATACTGTCAAAATTTATAGCAGTTTTTAATTAGATGAGGTCCATATTTTTGGGAGGGGTTAGGGGTGGGTTTCTCTTTCCTGTTCCCTATTCCCTATTCCCTGTTCCCTGTTCCCTGTTCCCTGTTCCCTGTTCCCTGTTCCCTAAAATCAGGAACTCTGTACCTCACCAAATTGAAAACCGCTATACTACAACTCAAAGGGTCTGTTGACAAAAACTTGTACTGAACTCCCGGCACCCATATACCACAATTTGGGCAAATTTTGTAATCGGCGTGTTGCTGAAGCATTACGCTCTACAATGTCCTGAGCAAGAGGTTTAAACCCTCCCTCAAGCACTGCTCCCCAGAGGTTGCGGTCTCGACTAGTGAAGGTGCTAGACTGGCTTGAGCCAAAACCACTGGAGGTGATAATTTGACTCCGTTCAGGTTGATTGAGTACTTCTCCTACTTTGGCAGCAGAACCAAACAAGAAGGCGATCATGTCATTTTTGGCGATATCATCAGAACCCCGATCCCAGACATTCGCCACCATGGGATTACCTTTATTTCCTCTGAGACTAATCACTCCTGGGGGTAACTGATATTCTTGGTCATCGATGATTAATGCGATCGCATCACTATTCACTAGTCCACTGTCATCAACCATGTCACAGAGAAAGACAATTTTGGTACCAGCTTTGAGCAAAACTTGGTTATCTTCATCCACTAGAGGCTCACTCAGACGCACCACAAATCGTTCATCCAAATTTGGTTGTTGAGAATTTCGAGATAGGTTCGACTTTGTCCAAACAATTGGTGTCACTAATTCTCCAGCTGCTTCTTGACCAAAGGAAAATAGCTTCCGTCTGATTGCTCTGCCAGCTAAAATACTGGCTTCTTCTGAGATAGCAACTTGATCAGCAAAAATAACGGGAGATCCATTGAGGGGTTGGGGAGGATTGGGAGAGTTGGAAACTCTCTGTACAGCTGGAATTGAGTATGTATTAGCAATAGTAGAGCGTCCCCTGATCCCATTGTTTCGTTGGGCTACTGGTTGTGTTTGTGGGCTTGGTTCCATCATCGCTACATTTTGCTCTGGCGCTTCTGGAGTATTGCCAGAACTCAAACCATAACTTCCCAGTTGGCTCAAAGCCAGCCATTGCTCCATGGGATCTATCTTTGCTGCTGGGGCTGGAGGAGGTGGAGGAGGTGTTGGTGCTTTTGCCACAGGGGGTGGTGTTGGTGCTGTCCGCACTGGTGCTGTGCGCACTGGACGGGGTGGCGGAGCTTGACGAATTACTACTGGTTGCTGCACTGGACGGGGTGGCGGAGCTTGACGAATTACCACCGGTCGGCGCACTGGACGGGGTGCTGGACGGGTTGATGCTCTTACCACAGGAGGGGGTGGTGCTGAACGCACTGCTGGCCTAGGACGAGGTGGTGGAGGTGTTTTCGGTGATGGGGATGGGGGTTCTTCTGACTTGGCAAGCTCTATAGTTGTTTTTGGTCTTTTTTTGTCTTGAATGGCTTGGATCTGTTTTTGTTGCTTGGCTAGGGCTAATTCAGTCTTAAGTCGTCCGATTTCAGAATCGGTCGCGTTTTCCGATTCCTTCTCAACACTGGTGGGAATCGGAGTAACTTTTTCGACCAATTTCTTCTTAGAAGACAAGGAGGTCATTCCTGTAAAAACTAATCCAGCGACTACAGCAATTGACCCAGTTACTGCACCAACGGAAGCACCTTTTGCCCAACCGGATTTTGCGAATTCCTGTTGGGTAACATTTAAGTCTGGATCTAAATCAGCGGTACCATCAGTCGATGGTATTACCCCCTGAGTGCTAGGATTTTGTTCTTGGTCATAACTAGTATCAAATTTTAGCAACTCAGCTAATGATTCTTCTGTCCATGTCGGGGCGGTATTCTCTGCACCACTGTTCTGCTG
>NZ_JAAHHZ010000395.1:0-4399 GCF_010672005.1 Moorena sp. SIO4A5
AAGGTCGAAATGTGACTATACTCACCCCCCAACGGCAAACCAAAGCTGAACTGATTGAAATGGTCAAGCGCAATGCTAACTATGAACTGGAACGCACCCAGCGATTGGTTGACCGCAACACCAAAGCGATGGAGGATTTAGCTAACATTCTCGACTTACCGGATTTACCACGGCGCATAGAAGGGTATGATATTTCCCACATCCAGGGCAGCAATGCAGTGGCTTCTCAGGTAGTATTTCTAGATGGCACATCAGCCAAGCAGCACTACCGTCACTACAAGATCAAAAATCCTAATATCACTGTCGGTCACTCCGATGACTTTGCTAGCCTTGCTGAGGTGATTCGCCGTCGCTTTAGAAAAAGTCAACTCGAACCAGAACCAGCAGATAGTATTAGCTCAACAATCAACAATCAAAACTCAACACTCAGAAAAGATTGGCCTGATTTGGTAATGATTGATGGGGGAAAAGGACAGCTGTCAGCAGTTGTAGCAGTATTGCAAGAGCTAAATTTACAAGAAGAAGTGCCTGTAGTAAGCTTAGCTAAACAGTACGAAGAACTATTTTTACCAGGGGAGCCATTTCCCCTAGCCACTGATCCCGAGCAACCAGGGGTGCAACTTTTACGCAGGGTTAGAGATGAGGCTCATCGCTTTGCGGTGAATTTTCATCGCAAACAAAGAACTACTCAGTTACATCGTTCCCGTTTAGATGAGATTCCTGGATTGGGATTTCAGCGGCAAAAACAGTTATTGGCTCACTTTAACTCCATTGATTATATTCGCAACGCATCGGTTAAACAGCTTGCTGAAGTACCAGGCATTGGTTTGCATTTATCTAAGGAAATTTATCACTACTTCCACCCATGACTAGACCTTTTTAAAAAGTATATATTCTAAATACTACTAGACTTTGAAAAGTCAGCAAAAAGAGGAAAATGTCACACAAAAACTGAGGCAATAAAAGGTGCGCGCCCGTTCGCGCCCCGCGTCGGGCTTTGCCTAAAGGCGCGCACCAAAGCGCGAATTAAATTCTTAATCGGTCAAGGGCACAAAGAGCGGAAAGCGCACCTAAGAGTAAGCATTCAGCAGTCAGCGGTCAGCCGTGAGCTAATCGCTGATAGCTGATAGCTGATAGCTGATAGCTGATAGCTGACACCTAAGAAACAAAAACTGAGACAATCTAGTCTGAGCTGCCGATTAGCCTGAAAATATAGCGTTTGTATTTGAGATGTAAACCTGTATGGTCTTTTTTTTACTGTCCAATAAAACTGAGGATCTCTTGGCTCTTGCCTTTTTCGGCAATTCGTGTGTTTACCCAGATACAAATGCTATATAAACCATGCGGTATCAATCTCTTAGTAGGTTTACTCTACTACCGGTAGGTTGACTTAAGGGACTTGGAGGTTTTGCGTTCCAGTAGCGGCTCAATGCTCGCCCATCGCTTAGCTAGTCGTTAGGACCATCCCATTCTATAGGCTTTCTTTCTGTCTGCTTTTTTCTGTGCCCTGCCCTGATCAAGTGCCAGTGGCGCCCAGTTCTGTTTGTGAAACCTGTGTCCGCACCGCTGTTTTCCCTGTGCTTTCCCCCAAGACATCGCTGCATCCGTAAAGCGATGCTTGATTGATATGGATGTTGGGGAGTGCTAAATTTGTGACTAATTACCAGACGACTAATAATTATACATCTTATTTCATCAAGAAAAAACATAGATAGACAGTTTTAGCTCAGGTCCTAATAACTTTTAAGTTAATAATTTTTAAGTTATATTAAGAAATAACCTTTAAAATCATATTTTTTTAACAAAATTACTCAGCACTACCAGTAACAGGGGAATAACCATGACCCGAAACACTTTAGATGAACGGAGATCTCAGCTAAATGGCTCTGGCACTATCACTCAGCCAGATCACCAACAGAAATCTCAGCTGAATGGCTCTGGCACTACTATCACTCAGCCAGATCAACAACCATTACACCAAGCTAATCACCAACAGGAGGATTCAGCCTCATCATTACCCAGCTCCGGGACTAGTGAATCCCAAAACTCCTTGACATCAGGAGCAGGTAGTTTAGTGATGGCCATGAGTATGGGAATTATGCTGACCTTCCTAGGAATGCGATTGATCGGGACAGCTCCAAAGGTTCAAAAAACCGATTCCCCTGCTGAAACTGTTCAAACCCCTGCGGCTGTCCCCTCTGCTGAAACCCCTGCGGCTGTCCCCTCTGCTGTACCTGCTCAAACTGTTACGGTGGCAGACGTAAAAACCACCACAGTTAACCGTACCCTAGAAGCTATTGGTAGTGTTGCTGCTTTTGAGGAGATTAGGGTCAAGTCCCAAGCAACGGGTTTACAGATTAAACAGGTACTGGTTAGAGAAGGGGAATTTGTCAAGGCAGGACAAGTAATGGTACGCCAAGATAATGCTGTGCTTCAGGCACAGTTAGCTCAAGCTCAGGCAGCAGTTGCCCAAGCTGAAGCCCGTTTAGCAGAACTCAAAGCAGGGACACGCTCAGAAGAAAAAGCCCAAGCTAGAGCTCGTCTCGACCAAGCCCAAGCTCGTCTAAGACAGGCTCAAGCTAGTATTCCTAGACAAATTGACCAAGCTAAAGCCCAAGTGGCATCTGCTGAAGCACAGTTGAGTCTTGCTAAACGTCGCTTCGAGAGCCAGAAAAAATTGATTGCCGAAGGAGCCATTTCCCAAGACCGCTATAATGAGGTGGAAAGTCAATATTTCAGTGCTCAAGCGAATTTATCTGAAGCCCAACAACGCCTTGAGCAAGCACGAAACACCAACTCCCCAGAAATTGCCCAGTTAGAAGCCGCTGTAGTAGAAGCGCAACAGCAGCTCCAGCAAAGATTAGCTGGTTCCCGTCCAGAAGTAATTGCTCAAGCCCAAGCTCAACTGGCTAGAGAAAAGGCACAAGTCCAGTTAGTGATGGCGCGACTGAACGATACCCAAGTGGTGGCACCAGTCAGTGGCAAAGTAGCCACTAGAAATGCCCGTGTCGGTGATATTACCTCTTCCTCAGAAACACTCTTTACCATTATCGAAAAGGGGCGTTTGGAACTGTTATTAAGGGTACCCGAAACCCAACTGTCCCAAATCCAGATTGGACAACCAGTAGAAATATCTTCTAAAGGAGATAGCAGCCTGAAGCTTTCTGGAACAGTACGAGAAATTGACCCGATAGTCGATCAGCAGTCTCGTCAAGCTCTGGTAAAAGTAGATTTACCCAATTCTGGGAGCTTGCTACCAGGGATGTTTTTACGAGGCTCCATCACCATCTCATCAACTACTGGTTTAACCATACCATCCAAAGCAGTATTGCCCCAACCCGACACTAGCGCCATCGTTTACCGACTCGAAGCAGATAACACCGTTAAAGCACAGCCAGTGGTCATGGGAGAACTGCTCCCTAGTGGGCAAGTGGAAATCAATAGTGGTTTATCCCCAAGCGATCGCATTGTACTCAAAGGTGCTGCTTTCCTCAAAGACGGCGATCGCGTCCAAGTTTTAGAAACTCAATAAAAGCCTTGAAAGTTAACAAGTTACAGATTCATTAAGGGTTGAAAGGAACGCAGGTTACAGGTTCGATGTTGATTAACCGTTGAAAGTGAGGCGGTTACAAGTGGCATCTTGAGCCAATAACCTTGGCCTATTGGCCACGCGATCGCGTTCAACCAACTAACCTTGGCCTATTGGCCACGCGATCGCGTTCAACCAACTAACCTTGGCCTATTGGCCACGCAATCGCGTTCAACCAACTAACCTTCAACCAAATAACCTTGGCCTTTCGGCCACGCTTCGCGAACAACCAACTAACCTTCAACCTTCAACCTTCAACCTTCAACCTTCAACCAATTAACCTTCAACCTTCAACCAATTAACCTTCAACCTTCAACCGATTAACCTTCAACTATTTATCAGATGTCCTTCCACGTCTCCTCTTGGTCAATTAAAAATCCGGTTGCTACTCTGGTCATGTTTCTGGTTTTAGGAATAGTCGGTCTATTCTCCTTTAAGCAGTTGGGAATTGATCAGCTTCCTAATATTGATCTTCCAGCGGTGATGGTTACTGTTACCCAGCCAGGGGCAGGACCGGCAGAACTGGAATTCCAGGTAACCAAAAAAGTTGAAGATGCTGTTGCTAGCCTTGGAGACATTGACCAAATCCGCTCCACCGTTACTGATGGCAGATCCAGCACCGTTATCAATTTTGTCCTGGGAACTGATAGCAATCAGGCAACTAATGATGTACGCAATGCGGTAGCTCAAATTCGCCAAAGTTTGCCCCTAGATATTAACGAACCTATTGTCAAACGGTTAGAATTTGCCGGGGGTTCAGTGATAGATCGGAAGAGCGACGGGTAGTAAAACAATGGGTTTTGGCAATAA
>NZ_JAAHHZ010000396.1:0-4392 GCF_010672005.1 Moorena sp. SIO4A5
GTAACGGCAGGGATTCGGCTAAGACTTCTAACTTAACCTCTTTGAGTAATTGTAAACTAATTACCATCAAGTCTAGTAATAGATATGCTGTGTGATGCAGCTGATTTGGGATAATTTTTTGGTATAGCGCACGCTATCATTTTGTTTAGATAGGTCAGGGCTATTACTTTTGACCTATCTTTTTTTATCTCTTTCTGCTGTATCGCTCACTACATAAGACTTTCATGCCTCGTTGTCCCCCTGTTAGAAGATTTAGTTAAGTATTTTATCATCAAGCCATTGCTCTATAGCTTTATAATTATTCTGTTTAACTCTGTATTCTTTATTTAAATTGTTCTTATAAAATTCAACCTGTTCTTTGTAATTGCGACTGTTGTATTTGTCAATTCTAAGGGTATAATCATCCTTATTAATATCAGTATTTAAGCGTATCATTAATCCAGTTTCTTCTAGCCATGATTGCCGAGTACGCTGGTTTAATCTAAAAATAGCCTTATTAGGCTTTCCACCTTCTTTGATGTCTCTATTAAAATTATCTATGATGTCTTCTACCTTTTCTTGATATTTTTTAAAGATATTTTCTTGTTGTTCTAGCCACTCCTGTTCTGCTAATTTCTTAAAGTCTTCACTCTCTTTTGCTGCTTTAATTGCAGCTTCTACTTCATCATCACTCAAGGATTTGGTACTGCTGGGATCGTCAAAATTTATACTAGGATAAATAGATTCAGCGACATAGGGGATGTTGGCATGTCCAGTCCAATTTCCTTTCTTATCAAGGATGTGCCCGGCACTCTTCTGTGCTGTAATATCTACCAATGCATAATTTCCTGTACTGAGTTTTATGGCAACGTCAGGTCTAGTTCCTTTGAGAAGAGTAGTATTTTGAGTTTCAAATTCAGAACCCAAGGCTTTTATTCCTACATTTGCTTTTCCTTCAATCACGTAACCGGCTGCCGTCGAGGGATGAATAACTTTCTTTCCGTCCTCATATTCTTGCTTGCGCCTAAAATAAATTAGTTTCTGGGCTTCTGATGCACCATCATAATTACCTTTTATAAATTCATCAAACGCTTTTTCTACTTCATTATCTACTTTCTCAGCTTTTTCTTTTCCTTCCTTTTCTTCAGGAGTGTAAGCTGATTCTGCTTTAGGATGTTGAGGCTTAAAAGTAATAATTTTTCGTTGTATTACACCCTGATTAAAGTCTTGGCTTTCTGTTTGTCGCTGTACTGTACTACCAATTTGCTGTACCACATGGGTTAACTCATGGGCAATCAATTCTTGCCCTCCTCGACTCCCAGGATTATATTCCCCCTGCCGAAAGAAAATATCTTTACCTGTAGTAAAAGCACGAGCCTGAATAGATTGATTCAACTGGTTAGATTGGGCATCAGCGTGAACCCTGACTCCACTAAAATCTGCTCCAAACGACTGTTCCATTGGTTTCCGGATACTTTCGGCGATGGGCATCCCCGACCCCTTTGCCTGTTGGATTGAGCTTTCCAACTCTGGGGTAGCTGCCATCCCACCTTCTACAGATTGAAGCTGCACCATTGGCTTCCTCATCAGTTCATCTTGCTGACCTTGAGCTTGAATCGACTCTGGTTGAGTGCTGTGACTAGTCACTGGTGTGTTGATCCGATCCACTACTTCCGATGCTACTCGGTCAGCTTCAAGCTCATACTTGTCCCCAGCTTCACCAATAGTCAGCTTCGCCTGTACTGGATTCCCCTGCTGCCAATGGCCCATTAACTCATGGGAAAGTCCCCGAAACCTTGGCATTCGCTGGATTGACTGCCCACTAACAGGGGAGACAGTACTCAGTAGAGGATCTTGGGTTCGATGAACTTGTCGAGATAAGTCTTGCTGGGATTTAATTAGATTACCCAGTGCTCGGTTGCCGATTATCCCTTGCAGTTCCTCGATTGGGTGGTATGTTGGCTTCCTACTTCCCGATACTATTGACTGATCTCGAGCTTGTGTCTGTCTGGTTTGGCTTTGTCGTAGATTACCCATGAGCTTGACTAAATCTTTAACAGTCACATCATCATGATATAGCCGAATGGCACTGGGGGTGTTCACCCCAAGACCGCGCTACATCCCTACCAATGTGGCATAGCTTCCTTTGTTAACCCAAGCAACAACAGAGCAGATCGCATTCAGTAGGGTAGGGTGGGCAAATTATGATATTTTGGCAATTTCATCAGGAATCATGTCCATTTGCCCACCCTACAAGAGCTACAAGATCCGCGATCGCACTGCTCAACCTGGGCTGAGTTAGATCGCTAAAATCCAATTGCTTAGCAAATCAGTACTAAGGCTTGGGTGAAAAGGCTTATTTCAAATTATGTTTTACTTTTTTAATAAGTTTATCTGTGTCCGGTATATTTGGATCAACTCCTAAGGAACCTATAAGTGCCTCTGCGTATGCCCGGTCCAATGGGCTACCATTTATAGACTCTTCTACAATTTTTTTAGCAGCCCATAAACGTATATTCTCGTTCTTCTGCTCTATTGCCCTCTTTAGTTCTTTTTCATCAGGAGGCTGAGTAATCGACATATCTAAATGCTCCTTTATGATGTATTCAGCGAACTGCCGTTGACTTGAATCATTCCACATTGCTATTAGCTCTTTTTCAATATAACTAGGTTGCTTATGACGTATCCTCTTAAATATTCTGTACCCGAGAAGCCCCAAAGCGCCTAATCCAACAATCACACCAACTACACTTGCCCCTATGCCAGTAGCTGTAGCAGCTCCTAGTCCTGCAACTGTGAAACCGGCAGCTGTTAGTCCTGCTGCTCCTGCTCCCGTTGCAGATGAGCCTGATATCATATCGTTACTCGATCGAGCCACTTTACTGCCTGCTTTTTTATTTGTGTAAGCTGCAGTTGTAAAAGTTGATCCTTTGAGTTCTGTATATCTATCTTCAAGAGATTTGATTTGAGCTTTGCTTTTACGCGCATCTTTACGATTTTTGTATGCAACTAGGGTACCGAGCAGACCAAAACCAACACTAATTCCACCTAATGTGAAACTTGGTGTGGAACTGGCTAATGCTGCTGCCGGTCCTGTTATACCTTCTGAAGCTGCTTCTAGCAGACCTATACCACCTGAAGCTACACCAGTACCTGTCTGGGCAGTATCAGCAGCAGCAACAACATTTGATCCCGCTATCTTAGCAACTCCTTCTTTTAACTTCGTACTTTTTCCGGTTTCAGGTAGCTCTAGATCACTTTGTTTCTGTCTCTCAGGTAAGGTAACTATTCCCTCCATATAAATATGCAAACGATATAGCTTCTCTAAAGCTTTGGCTAATTGACCACTCTTCTGAAAACTATAGTTCTCCTCCTCGGCTTGTAATGAAACTAAATTCAATCCCTTTTCGAATACCTTCTTGACATCGGGTAACTGTTTCCTCGCGAACTCTTTCCACGATTTCATAGACCTGACCCGTGAAATTAGCATCATTGGAAGAATACCAAGTTCGTTGATTATCTTTTTTATCAGTTGCGTTTCATCAATTTCTCTTAGAGAATCAAACACTTCATTCAGAACATAAACTAAGTTATCCAAGTACTGATCGAAGGTTACAATCCCAACATCGTTTCTTATTGGATCCGTTGGTTTCATGCACTGAATCGATGAAGTTTGATGAGCCAAAGTCGACAACCTGTGCTGGGGATTAGTCTTTTTCAATGCCGGTTTGGGAACTTCTGCTTGTGTGACTGCTCGTCTTCCCATCAGGTCAGCTTCTTGTTCTAGGCTTTTCTCATCGTTGACCATGATACCCTTCGTTTGGGTGGTACCTTTGACCCGTCCCTGCATTTGCTGCACCACATGCCACGCCTCGTGGGGCAGATGTCGCTCCTGCCCCGGACCCACCTCGATCGTTTTCCCCTGGGTATAGGCTAGTGCCTGTATCTGCGCCGGTTTGGGGGAATTATAATTAACTCTGACATCATCCAGTGAATATCCTGACAGGTTTTCCACTCCTGCTTTGAGCTTATCTGGTAATCCGGTTTTATTCGGGATAGGTGCGTTAATCCGGTCTACATCTTCCGATGCTACTCGGTCAGCTTCAAGCTCATACTTATCCCCAGCTTCACCAATAGTCAGCTTCGCCTGCACTAAATTCCCCTGCTGCCAATTGCCCCTTAACTCATGGGAAAGTCCCCGAAACATTGGCATTCGCTGAATTGACTGCCCACTAACAGGGGAAACACTATTCAGCAGAGGATCTTGGGTTCGATGAACTTGTCCATACTTATTGGGCTGGGATTTAATTAACTGACCCAGTGCTTGGTTACCGATTATCCCTTGCAGTTCCTCGATGGGGTGGTATGTTGGCTTCCTACTTCCCGATACTATTGACTGATCTCGATCTTGTG
>NZ_JAAHHZ010000397.1:0-4388 GCF_010672005.1 Moorena sp. SIO4A5
TTTTCCTCTACTAGTTTTTCGAGATTATCGAAAATAATTTCATGAACTTCTTGAGGAATATTGCCAATCGTATTCCATCCCAATAAAGCATAAGTAAAAGTTTCTTGAACCAGAGTGGGTAAATGTTCTGCTCTTCCGAGAATGACGTTTACATTATCAAAAGTGGCAGTTGATTCTTTAGCTAGGTTTACCAATTGTTCAGCAAAATCAATTCCTGTGATCTTACCGACAAGGGGAGCAAGATGACGAAGATAACGTCCCTCACCACATCCTACCTCCAGAACACTATCCACCCCTTCAAAGGTTCTCTTGATAAATTCTTCTTCTAACTTCTGATACTCCCTGACTCCTTCCGTCTCATTTTGAGGATCGAGCAAAGTCAATCCGATCCCTTCGTAAAAGTCTTTGCTATCTTTCATTATTTCTTCTATCCTTTAACAGCTTCACATAGTTTACCATAATCAAGTAAATTATGGAAAAACGTTTCTAGATCGGCTTTTTGCAATTCAGGGTTAGCCAGGATTAACCGAATCATAACCAGACCTTGATAATGAGCATAGTTGACAAAAGCTGTTCCAGTATGAAATAATTGGTTGCGTATGTCTAGATTCAGCTGGTCTAACCCAGTAGCGTCAAGCGGTTCATCTTTGGGGATATAACGGAAACAAATATTCAAAAATTGTGGTTCAGCGATTAATTCTAAATTATCGCAACGGCGGATATACTCGGTGGCGTAATTAGCTAGGTCAAATAAATGATTGACCAGCTGCTCATAACCTTTTTTGCCATAGTATTTCCAACACAGCCATAATTTAAGTGCATCTACTCTCCGACCACATTGTAACGACTTAGTCCCTAAATTATAGAAATCATTTTCATCATCATGGAATAGATAATCGGTACCTCCCCCAGAACAAGCTTCTGACAATAGTCCTTTTTCTTTGACTAAAATAGCCGAACAAATTAAAGGAACTCCCATTAACTTATGAGCATCCCAAGTAAAGGAATCAACTAACTCACTTCCTGCTAACAAATGCTGGTATTTTTCACTAAATAAAACCGGCCCACCCCAAGCCGCATCGACATGCAGCCACAAGCCATATTTCCTGGTAATTTCGGCAAGGGTCGGTAACGGATCGAAAGCGCCTAAAACAGTTGTACCCGCAGTTGCACCCACAAAGAAAGGTGTTTTTTCTTCTGATAAGCTCTGTTGAATCGCAGCTTCTAGTGCTTCGGGAATCATTTTGCCATCCACATCAGACTTAACCTTGACTAAATTTTTGATACCAATCCCTAACAAATTCGCAGCTTTTAAATAGGAATAATGAGCTTGTTCGGAAACAAAGGCGACTAACTGATGATTACCCAATCCCTGCAATTTAGCTTCCGGTAAAACTTGATGTCGTCCACAAAGCATTCCGATCAGATTAGCATTACTTCCTCCAGTTACCATCAACCCTTCACCTGGATTAAACCCCACTAAACTGTTCAATTGTTTAATCAATTCTATTTCCATCAGGGTGGCTACTGGGGCGACATCATAGGTGTGCATGGTAGTATTGGTGGCACTGGTCACCATGTCGGCTATTATTCCCGGAATACTAGACCCACTAAAAAGTAGATTAAAAAATTGAGTGCTACCGGTTCTAACGCTATAGTTCAGGTAAGATTCTACTATAGGAATTAAGGCTTCTAACGCTACTCCCTCATCGGGTAAGGTTAAATCGAGTTTTTCCTTAAGATCATTAGCGGTTTGATAATTAACAACTTTGGGATCGGGTTCCAAATTAGCGTCTAAATAGTTGAGAATTATGGTAAAGGCTTTAGTCAGGGTTGTTTCTGTATCTTTCATAGGGAGTGGGGAGTAGGGAGTAGGGATTAGGGAGTAGGGAGTAGGGAAAATTTACTCTATATTATTACTAGTAAAAACGCTATAATTGGAGATATTATCGACGGATATACTATAATTTAGTGTAATGCTAATAATCGGCAATGATATCAATCATAACAGGTTTTTGTTATTAAAGCAACCATAGAAAAATTTTAATTATTCTATCGGTATAGTTAACGGCACAATACCGATTTGTAGGCGTTGCTGAATCTTCGCGCTGAATAGAAGTAGAGTGGGCATCCTGCCCGCCCGAAAATATATTGAAACTGGCAAGATGCCAGTTCCACGCAAGATGCCCATTCCACAAAACTCTTAAAATCATTCTATTATTAAGCAACGCCTAAAATTATCCTGCTCTCCGGCTTTGTAGATATAGCAGAGCAATCGCCCATAATTGCCCCGATGTTTATCCAGGCAAACCTCCACCGGATCGTTGGTGTCGAATTCAAGATCCACCCATACATCCTGATTGGGTATCCCTTCCTCGTTTGTCCCGAAATACTCCTTCGCCCATTGTGAGGCCAGGATGCCAGCGTTGGTTATAGGTTTACTGCCAGCGCGCTGACTTTCCTCTGTGTCAAGACAAACAAACCGAATTGATTCTTGCTCATTATCCAAGAGTATCTTGATGGTGTCACCGTCAACAACTTTGATCAGTTTGAGATTTTTGATAACTGTACCTTTCATTAGCTCTCCTCTTTGTTGGTCAACCATGAAATGAGGGATTAGAATTGCTTGTTGTTTGAGGTGCAGTGCCAGAAGATATAATGGGTGTGATATAAGTGTTTTTCTGACCTTTCCTATAGGATATCATGTTTTTACAAATCTAATTCAGTCAGTGGAGTTTCATCTCCAGTTTGATGTTGGTGAAGGCTAATTTATTAGGTAGCAGGGAGCAGGGAGCAGGGAGCAGGGAGCAGGGAGCAGGGAGCAGGGAGCAGAGAGTAGGGAACAGGGAACAGGGAACAGGAAAGTGGGCAAAAATTTTGTATGCCTCATAGGTATGATAAACGCTATCATAAAAATTACACCTAAAAAAAGCGTAAGCATAACTTTAGCGATGCATCGTTTTTTTTTATTAACTTTAAAATTATAGCAATATAAGTATAGTTTAGGATATATTATTTGGGTTTATATGATGTCAGGATAATTACCCTTAATCCAAATCTCCCCCATCTCCCCGCGCCCCCTCCCCACACTTCCCACACTTCCAACCCTCCCCACACTCCCTACTCCCTACTCCCTCCTCCCTAAAACCCAAGACGAAGGTACCTCACCCCATTGAAAACTGCTATAGTTATGACTGAAGGTAAGACTTCATGATAAAAACCCTGGGAGAGGATTTAATGAAACGACAAGTAAGACAAATTACGTTAGGAATGACTCTGATCGCTTGCTTAATGGGTTCAATTGCCTGTGAGTCAACGTCCTCTGTTAAAACAACTAAAGTTCGTTCTGCCCATAGTAACTGGATCGAGGAACAGTTTCAAACCGAGATAGTCAATATTGGTCTGGAAAAACTTGGTTATGAAATAGAAAAACCGAAAGAAATTAGCTATCCGGTTATTTATGTGTCTGTGGCTAATGGCGACCTAGATTATAGTACTATTAACTATGAAAGAGGACACCAAGAATTCTTTGAAAATGCTGGGGGTACCAAAAAGTTAGAGCGAGTTGGAGTTCTTACTCCTGATGGGATACAAGGCTATCAGATCGATAAAAAAACTGCTGATAAATATAATATTAATAACCTGGAACAATTTAAAGACCCAAAAATTGCGAAACTATTTGATACAGATGGCAATGGTAAAGCCAATTTAATCGGTTGTGATCCTGGTTGGTTTTGCGAAATAGTAATCGATCATCACCTTAAAGCTTACGGATTAGAAGATACGGTTGAACACACTAGAGGACAATACATTGTGCTACTTGCAGATGTTATGACTCGCTACAAGCAAGGGGAAAGTGTTTTATATTATGCTTATAATCCTCACTGGATATCTACCGTATTAAAACCGACGCAAGATGTAGTTTGGTTAGAAGTTCCCTTTACATCTCTTCCTGAATTGCAAAAAAATATAACCGAAAAAGAAACCTCAGTAGACGGAAAAAATCTCGGATTTGCTGTGGATCGTCAGCGCATTTTTGCTAACAAGAAATTTTTGGCAGCTAACCCAGTTGCCAAGCGTTGGTTTGAACTAGTTCAAATTCCGGCTGAGGACATTAACGTTGAAAGCCTAAAGATCAAAGAGGGTGAGAACACTCCAGAAGATATACGCCGCCATGCTAAAGAATGGGTTGAGAATAATCAAGAGTTGTTTGATAGCTGGATAGAAGAGGCAAAAAAGGCAGGAGGGGATTCTATTTAAAAATAGGGAATAGGGAATAGGGAGTAGGGAGTAGGGAGTAGGGAGTAGGGAGTAGGGAGTAGGGAGTAGGGAGTAGGGAGTAGGGAGTAGGGAGTAGGGAGTAGGGAGTAGGGAGTAGGGAAAAAATT
>NZ_JAAHHZ010000398.1:0-4387 GCF_010672005.1 Moorena sp. SIO4A5
TTTCATGAAAAGACTGAAAAGAAAAGACAACCTAGGCTCGTAATATTGATAGTAGATTATAGCTAGGTTTATAGATAGCCTAACCAAAACCAACCAAACGTTTGAGTTGATCACTATCGAAGGTAACCCAATGGATTGCTTCGACTTCTACAACCCTGTTAAAGTTCTATTTGGTAAAGGGAAGATTGCAGCTATTGCTAATGAGATTCCCACCGATGCCAGAGTTTTAATGACCTACGGTGGCGGCAGCATTAAAAAGAACGGGGTATATGAACAAGTCAAAGCTGCTCTTGCCAAACATACAGTTCTAGAATTCGGTGGTATCACCCCTAACCCTGAGCTGGAAATACTGTTAGATGCTGTCAAGTTAGCTCGCACTGAAGAGATAACTTACCTGTTAGCTATCGGTGGCGGTTCTGTAATTGATGCTACCAAATTTATCGCAGTGGCGGTTCCCTTTGTTGGGGACTTGTGGGACATCTTAGTTGCCAATGCTCCATTAACAGCAGCACTGCCTTTGGGGACAGTACTAACCTTGCCAGCGACTGGTTCAGAAATGAACTCTTATTTTGTCGTAACTAGACGTTCCAGTCAAGAAAAACTCCAGAGCAGAAGCGAGTTAGTATTTCCCCGCTTTTCCGTACTAGACCCCACAGTAACTTTTTCCCTGCCACGACACCAAATCAGTAACGGGATAGTTGACTCCTTCACTCATACACTGGAACAATACCTCACTTACCCAGTCAATGCTGCCCTTCAAGACCGCATGGCTGAATCAATTCTCCTAACTCTAATTGAAGAAGGACCAAAAACCCTAGCCGCTCCTACTGATTACGATGCGCGAGCTAACCTAATGTGGTGCGCCACTATAGCTGACAATGAATTAATTGGGGCTGGTGTTCCTCAAGATTGGTCTACTCACATGATCGCTCATGAGCTAACAGCTTTATATGGGCTTGACCATGCTGTAACCCTGGCAATTATAATGCCCAGCTTACTTACATACAAACGGGACACCAAGGGTGCCAAATTATTACAGTTTGCTCGAAGAGTTTGGGGAATTACTCAGGGCAATGACGAGCAACGCATTAGCCAAGCTATCTCGGCAACCAGGAATTTTTTTGAGTCCCTTGGCCTATCAACTCGTCTGCGAGATTATGGGCTAGATTCTAGCTGTATATCAGAAGTTATTGAGAGTCTCGACAAGCACGATCTTGTTCCTTTAGGGGAACGTCAAGATATTACTCTTGAAGATGTCCGACAAATTCTGAGCTTAAGTATTTAGCAAGGAACACAGATGAAAGAAATCCAACACAGCAAGGTTAACTCGTCTGCGGGCAACTATACTGTCAATGGAGATAGTAATAGGAGTAATTCAGTCAGTGCTAAAGATGAAGAGTTAGTTTTTTTACCTGCCTATCAGTTAGCCCAACTTATCCGCGATCGCCAGGTTTCTTGTCAAGACCTTATCAAAGCTCATTTAGCTCAGATTGCCCGACATAACCAAACACTAAACGCGATCGTCACTTTAGATGAAGAAGGTGCCCAAAAACAGGCAAAAGCAGCTGATGAAGCACTGGCAAAGGGAAATAGTTGGGGTGCATTACATGGGGTTCCGATAACAATTAAAGATTGCTTGGAAACCAAGGGAATACGAACCACAAGTAGTTACCAACCTTTAGCAGATTATATTCCTGAGCAAGATGCAACTGCTGTGGCGCGATTGCGTGCTGCTGGAGCTATTGTTTTGGGTAAAACCAATACCCCCAAGTTAGCTGAAGATTTTCAAACCAATAGTCCCTTGTTTGGTCGCACCAATAATCCCTGGAACCTAGAATACACTCCCGGCGGCAGTACGGGAGGTGGAGCAGCAGCTTTAGCCGCTGGATTATCACCTCTGGAATTGGGGAGTGATTGTGGCGGTTCCATCAGGATTCCCTCCCATTTTTGCGGGTTGTTTGGCTTGAAACCAACAGAGCAGCGAGTGTCTTTTTTTGGGCATATCCCAGAATTACCAAGACAGCCAAAAAGTATTAGACATCTACAAACAGTAGGACCACTAGCTCGCTCTTTAGAAGACTTACGGCTGTGCTTGTCACTGATTGAAGATAAAGATGTTACCCACTCAGAAGTATTAGAAAAACTGCCAAATAAGCTCGAGTCTTATCGCTTTGCCTGGACAGACAGTTTTGGAGATATTCCTCCGGATGCCGAAACTAGAGCTGCCATGGATAAATTAGCCTCTTGTTTAACGGAAATCGGTTGTTATCTAGAGCAACAAAGCCCACCAAACTTTGACTTTATTGCAGTATGGGAAGCTTACATCAGTATTTTCCAATGGGAATTTGATGCCCTGCAACTAGATAAATCTGTGATTCAACAACAAAGGTATGTCCAAGCTCTTGCCCAGCGCAATACCTTCATCAACCAGATAGAAAGATTCTTGAATAATTGGGATGGGTTACTCGTTCCAGTTGCACCTACACCCGCTTTTCCCCATTGCCCGATGGGTAAACCAATTGAGGTAGATGGTCAACAATTTTCCTATATGATGTCTATTGGTGCTTATACTACGCCGTTCAACCTGACTGGCAACCCGGCTGTGGTCATGCCTTTTACCCGCTCGAAAAAAGGTTTACCGATGGGAATTCAAATTGTAGGAAGACGAGGAAGCGACATGAAACTACTAGGGATCGCCGAGAAATTAACTCAGGTTACTGGACTGTTTCAACGTCCCCCTGGATACTAACCTAGACTAGAACATCTTTTAACAACACAATTGAAAAACAAAGGATAGAATAAATGACAACAACAACTGCAACCAAACTTATTGGCTTAATGGCTGGTGGTGGAACTGGTACTGAGTTGATTAATGCAGTACTGCCTTGCTTTAAAGCAGTAGAATAACTCTATGATATTAAGTTTAACTTCTTGCACTTTGATAACGAAAAGTGGAGAAAAGAAGCAGAAACAGAGGTGTGGCATCAGCCCTTTTATGAGGCAATGTGCGACTTCTACGAACAAGTTGAACAGCTTGGTGGATGTATTTTACGAGGAGCAGTACAAGCACCAGTACTTTACAAAGCCCGGGAACGAGTTAACCACAACTACAAAATCAATCCCATTAAAGGGATTCCTGAAATTGCTGACTTGACCAGATTTTCTCCCCAAGAGCTAGATGATTTAGAAATATTTTTAGTCAGGGAAAACACCTTTGGTCTGTTTCACTGCGACGGTGAATATAATGGAAATGGCAAGGCAGTAGTAGAAATTACCCATCACAGAGAGGATGTTGAGCGATTAGCTGACTATTCCTTTAAATTGGCTAAAGGAGGATCCCTAACCTTAGCAATGCCGACTCGGAAGCTGGGGGCAATTGGGGAGTTATGGGAAAAGGTTTTTGAGGAAAAAGCTGCTGCTCATCCCAATATTAATTACTGGCGCATAGAGCCTTGTATTGAAGATATTGCTCATTATGTTAGAACGCGCAAAAACTTTGACACAGCTAGTGATCCCTATGATCTGCCCATGAAACAATACAACGTGATTGTTGGTCCTGAGTTATTTATGGACTATATGATGGACGACGTTGCTTGGGCAATTCATGGTGAGCCTTCTATAGCTTGTTCCGGTAACTTTTCTCCTGATGGTTTCTCTTCTTTCCAAACCAATCATGGCACAGTTACCCCGATTGCCGATAAGGATATTGTTAATCCCATCGCCATGGTTCACGCTGTTGCTATGTGTCTAGAGTATTATTACCAATTGCCAGAGGCAGCCAAGTCCCTGGAATTAGCAGTAAGAAAGACTCTAGCTGCTGGTTACAGGACACCAGATTTACATCGAGGAAATACTCGCTACCAAAAGGTAGGGACTAAAGCAATGGTAGAGAAAATTATTGATGAGTTAAAGACACTATAAATCCAACAGGAAGCTGTTGTTGCCATTTCCTAGTTAAGAAGAGTAATAAACCCAAAGATTCTATTTGTATTCCACCAATCTACTACTCATCCTGGTCCAGTTGGATATCTGCTGCACCAGCGTGGTTATCAGCTTGATATCCGGATTCCAAGTGAGGGAAATTCACTCCCTACCACAATGGATGACCATGAGGCTACCATTGTGCTTGGTGGCGATATCAGCGCGACAGTGAAACTTTCCCATTTTTCGTACTGAATTGGATTGGATTTCCACAGTTCTAAGCTCAGGTAAACCCTTTTTTGGTATTTGTTTTAGTGCTCAACTTTTAGCGAAGGTTTTAGGCGTAACAGTGGCTGCATCCTCAGGGTAAAGCAGAAATGGGCTATCACCGGAGCCAACATACGCTGGGAGTCAATATATTGACTCCCAGTTGCATTTTTATCATTGGAATTTGGAGGGATTTGAG
>NZ_JAAHHZ010000399.1:0-4384 GCF_010672005.1 Moorena sp. SIO4A5
TGTCAATTTTTATTTTCTCTCTTATAATAGTATTATAGGAATAGTTAAAGGAGAGTCAACTGATGAACAAGTGTGTTGGTACTACTGAAGCGGCATCTTTATTAGGAATTTCCTCTAGACGATTGCGGCAACTCCTAGAGAAGGGTCGCGTCCGAGGTGCCTATAAAACTGGTAAATTCTGGATTATTCCTCTGTTCAACCATTTGCCACAAATTACCAAAGGTACCCGTGGACCAAAGGGCAAATGGCGTACCAGTCGTCCCCCTGCTTTAGCTAAAATTAATGTCAATCGCAATCACATTGGCTCGAATATGAAGAAAAGTCCCAAAGACCGGAAGCCAGTGATTTCAGTAAAACGAAAGGGCACTAATCTCTACGGCAACGAGGTCGAAATCCTCGGTCCGTGTAAGATTGTCTATCAGCCGGATAATCCACTCGATTGTGGCGCTCGTTTGTGGATCGAAACTTTTAGTGATATTCACTTCATTTCTTGATGCAAAGCGCGAGTGGGGGAAACTCCCTTTGGCACCTCTGCATCGCTGGTGGCAGTTTCCCAGCTATAGCAATCCGATCTGATTCGTAAAATAAATGGGCTGTTTTAAGGTAGAAGGCAGAAGGTAAAAGAGTTTCAGGAGCAATAAATCGCTTCGCGACTATTCAAAAATGCTCAACGTCTTCTTTAGTTAAACCAGTTGTTGCCACGATTAAATTGATATCAATCCCTCTTGCTTTCATAGCTTTGGCTATTTCTGTGGCTTTCTCTGCTCTCCCCTGTAATTTTCCGGCTGCTTCTGCCCCTTCCAGTAGGCTAATTTCATAGCGTTTATTTTCCAGATAGTTCTGATAAGCTACTTTTTCTGGTAAAGGTAAACTCTCAATCCTTAGCTTATCCTTAGCCTCAGCTAATCCTCTGGCTTGGAACTCTTCTTTGATTTCACTATTCTTTAGGAAATAGATCCATTCATCTAAACTGTTTCTGGTTACGTTATCAAACTGGTTGACTCTCAATATATAATATTCGGGAAATATCTGATAGACTTGCTCTAGTTTGAACAACTCCTTCTGTAGGCTGGATAGTCCTAAAGAGTCACGATGATGACGACCTCGGAAATCTAGTTTCCCTTCATAGATGTAATCTTGTCCTTGTCCTAGAGTAAAGTAAACAATATTAATCGAGTAGACTTTTTTGAGTTTACTATAGGGCTCTCCTTTATCTAGATATTGGGTGAGCAGTGTGGAGACACCAAATAGCATTCGATGAAAGTAATCATTTTCGGAACTGTTTTGGACTTCCACGAGCAGTAACTCTCCAGCACTATTGAGGGCTAGAATATCAACTCGATTCAGTTTATTGTCTTCGGTGAGCCGATTACTTTCCCCTTCTAAAATCGATTCAATAGTAATCTCTTCTCCTAGTAATTCGGTGATAAAGCCTTCTAGGACGACATAATTAGCTTTATCCCTCAGCAGTTTTTTGATTGCCCAGTCAAAGCGGATGTGTGTCTTGGCCATGATTAGTAGGGAGTAGGGAGCGGTGCGACCCGTGGCGAATTTAATTCGCCTACGGAAAGCGCACCGAGGGAGTAGTATAGTTGAAAAGCAGTGTTAACTCAAAAATTAATTGATTTTATTATAGATGGGATTGAGTTTATTGATTTTATGAGTAACTCTACCGGTAACACTAGTTGTTGCTTGGTTTAATAATGATGTGGAATTCACGGATATCAACTCCTCCGTAACCTCAAAAAAATTCCGTAATTCTCTCTAGGCAATAACCACATCAATTAGGCAATCCTAGATGAGGAGAGTAGTTTAACTGGGAGGAAAACTCGGATGCCTTCCCGTAGCGTGACAAGCGGCTCAATCGCTTATCTGAGTGCTCAGTGCTGAGTGTTGAGTTATTCGTTATTAATGATTAGGGTTCTACCGAACTGATTTTATGCATAAAATTGCGCTTATTGCCCACTAAGTATTATAGGGCGGGTGATTGATAAAAAAATATTCTTTCAAAAAATCAAACTCCTGTAATATCAGGATTATACTAATTATTTTATAAACGTTTTATATGGCAACTTTTATAGAGCCACGATTAGTTATTTATTCGGTGTTGCTCAACTAAATAATTGATTGATATCAAGACTATTTGGGTCAGTTACCAATTAGCTTTTCTCTTTAATTCATTGCGGCCAGTTATGAAGTCTTTATTCAATTATCTTAAAAAAATCCCACACCATTCCTCAGACTTTTCAGAAGCGTCTGAGGTAAATTTTGCTCCACAGCCTTTAGGCTTTAACCTGATCGGGGTAACTAACCTAGCTCAGGCTACTTTCCCTATCTTGGTGACAGGGTCTGCTTTGCTGGTGGCTACTTCTACTCCAGTAGAAGCACAAAGTGTGACTTATGACAATACCACTAGTGCGGCAATAACATCAAACAGCTGTAGTTCACCAATAGTGCGAACTTTTAACGTTACTGATAACTTTACGGTTCAAGACGTTAATCTGGGATTTAATGCGGATCACACCTGGCGTGGCGATCTTCGAGTCACGTTACAGCATCCGGATAGTACCTCTGTTGATGTAATCAGCAATACTGGCGGCTCGGCAGATGGATTTGATGTTCTTCTAGACAGCAACTCTGGGAATTCCCTAGATGATGGGGACAATGATGATACGGCAGCACCTCTCTATGACCGGACTGTAGCCCCGTCCAATAGTCTTGCTGTTTTTAATGGCAAAACCTCTAATGGTACCTGGACTTTAGAAATTTGCGATAGTGTTGGTGGTGATGAGGGTACTTTTAACAGTGCAAGGCTGGTTTTAGATGGTACAGCTTTGCCTGTTGACTACGGTGATGCTCCTGATAATACCGCCAGCACCGGTAATGGAGATTACCAAACCTTATCCGCTAATAGTGGTCCTACTCACACCATTGACAATACCACCTATTTAGGGGCAGGAGTAACAGCTGATACCGATGGCTTTGGAGATGGCACGGATAATAATAATAACGCTACCGATGATACCGATGATGGGGTTCAAATCAATAGCGCTACTCTCCAGGGACAAAGTCTACCGATAGGGGATAATGTCACTTTAGATATTACTACGGCAGGGTCTGGAGTGCTCAATGCTTGGATTGACTGGAACGCAGATGGAGACTTTGATGATAGTGGTGAGCAAATTGCTACCGATGTTAGTCCTTCTGGCAATGCGATCGCATTAAATGTCACTGTTCCAGCTGGAGCTAGTATTGGTAATACCTATGCCCGTTTCCGGTATAGTTCTGATACTGGCCTTACTCCTACTGGTGCCGCTAGTGATGGTGAAGTAGAGGATTATCAAATTGCGATCGCTGACTCTACACCAACAACTGCCTCTGTAGGGGATAAAGTCTGGGAAGACCTAGATGGTGATGGTATCCAAGATGCTGGAGAGCCTGGGATTCCCAACGCCCTAGTCAATATCTACAAATCTGACAACACCTTTGTTGATGCCACCTTTACAGATAGCAATGGTAACTACAGTTTAACGGACCTTGAGCCAGGGGATTACATCATTGAATTCACCTCCCCTGCTGTGGGCTATAGCTTCACTAGCCAAGATGCTGGGGATGATACCCTAGACAGTGATGCGGATCCAATCACAGGTCGCACCGCTACCTTTACTTTGGCTGCGGGAGACAACAATACCAGTATTGATGCTGGACTTACCCTCAAAGCCAACACTATTGTCGCTTGCGATATCATACCACGCCAGGCTACTAATTGGACTGAAACCCTAAACGTACAAAAATTTGACTCTGCTATGGGTAGCTTGGCAAAGGTGGAGCTAACCCTGAGTACCTTGATTGAACAAGAGTTAATTTACGAGAATACGGTAGACCAGCCAAAAACAATAACCGTCAACCAAGATGGACAAGTCAGTGTCTCCTTGCCTGATACTAACGCCAACTTCACCAGAAATTACAGCCAATCCACCGACTTCAATCTACCACCCGATGATGGTAATCTTGACTTTGGCGGCACTTCCGGTGGCGAGACTCCCACAATTATTGCCTATGAAACCCATACCGAGGAGTACACTAACCTAGCTGATTTCATTAGCTCCTCATCACCAGTGGAAACCGTCAGTATCGAGGTGAATACTACCTCTGCAGCTAGTTTCATTAACTCTGATAACGCTTCTACTGGTTCGACTAGCGAGGCAAGTGTCGGATTGTGTGCTACCTATACCTACAGCATAGTCCCGGAAGAAGCTTCACCAGAAGCCGGAAATATCGTTATCAACGAAGTCCTCTACGCCCAAACTGGCAGGAGTGCTGAGGCTAATGATGAATTCATCGAACTCTATAACTCTTCCGATAATGCTGTAGATATCAGTAA